>JBECKU010000072.1:0-2783 GCA_040235385.1 Candidatus Sulfobium sp.
CGCATCGCGATAGCCAGGGCAGTACTGAAGAATCCCCCTCTCCTGATCCTGGATGAGGCAACTTCATCCCTTGATACGGTTTCGGAGTCGCTAGTGCAGAGGGCGCTCGAGGGCCTGATGAAAAACAGGACAACGATCATTATCGCACACAGGCTCTCCACCATAAAAAACGCCGACAGGATCGTCGTCCTTGAAGACGGCAGGATCACCGATATGGGGACCCATGACGAACTCCTGAGCAGGGGGACTACTTATGCGCGTCTCTGCAGTGAGATGATGCTGTAGGTTATGCCCATGTAAGTTCGGAACGGGTCATATCGACCAGAACCAAAAAGCATTTAACCACAGAGACACAGAGGCGCGGAGGAAGTTGAAGATAAGCAGATCAAAAAAGCGTCTTTTCTGTGTCTCCGTGGCTCCGTGGTTACTTTACTCATCGTTTGTACGCGATTTTTCTTCTAAGACCCGGTCGAGCACCTTATTCGTTTCCGCGACGTGCCTCTCCCAGGTAAATTTGCGCGCAGTCTCCACGCCGCGACCTCCGATCGCTTCCCGCACCTCCGGATCGGAAAGGACCTCGATGAATTCTGAAAGTCTTTCCGAATCACTCCAGTCTTCGAGGACGAAACCGCTTTCTCCGTTCACGATGAGCTCGGAAGCCCCGTTGCCTTTCGCCGTTATCACCGGAAGACCGCATGCCATCGCCTCGAGGCAGACATTCGCGAAAGGCTCATAAATGCTGGGCAGAATTAACATGTCTGATGCTCCATAATATCTCTCGATGTCTTTCACCCGCCCCGGAAAAAAGAGCTTGCCCGTATCCATCCCCAGTTTACGGGCGAAGGAGAGATACTTTTTCCTGTCTCCCCGCCCTGCCACGATGAGGGATACATCAGTCTTTGCCGACCGGGAAATAGCCTCCAATATAGTGGCGAGACCCTTGCGTTCCCAGTTATTCGATACAAACAGAATAACGTTCTCCCGTTCGCCGATGTTGTATTCTTTACGAAGCGGCCTCCTGTGTTTTCTCGCCGCCGGACTGAACACGGTGTGATCGACACCGTTATAGATCACGCTTATTTTTTCTCCTGGCACGCCGAAATAATCTCCGAGCTGAGTCTTGACGAGTTCAGAGTTTGTTATAAAGTGCCTGCAGTTCTCAGTCCTGCAAATCCGGCTTTCGAGCATGCGCATCGCGAGATGCACGAAAGACGTCAGATATTTCATCCATCGGCGCACTCCGTTGGGATATTGGACCTTCATCCAGTGCCGGTGCACGCCGTCGCCTACACGGTAGATATCCACAGGATAAACCTGGCAAAGGCTATAGACAATATCGAAATGCTCCGACCGCAGCCGCTCTCTCACCTTCCGCTGAAAAGAATACAACCTCCAGGGTGAGAGCCACCTGCTCACCCTGACCATATGGCAATGCACGCTCTCGACGCCCGTATCCATATGGCTCGTGAAAATGTGCACTTCATGTCCGGAATCGGCGAGTTCCCGGGATACGTGGACGGAGACCCGCTCTGCCCCGCCGAGGCTCGAGGAGACCCTTTTCGTCACCAATGCGACCTTCATTGGGGGTGTGCCTTCCTCATGAGGAGTTTTCGGTCATGCCGCGCGATCCTTGCTTTCTTGGCCATGACCCTCCGGATCAACCGCTTATCATTTTCCTCCACTGTTTCTCTTCCGAGATAGGCCAGGACAAACCTCATGAAATCGGGATTCGTGAAAACCCCGGTAAGCCCGGCCGAATAGCAAAGCTGGCCGAGGTCCTTTATCCTGTCCCGGTTGCGTATCGCGGCCCTCCTTTTCATCCTCTGGAGGTCGAGGATGAGTATCCTGCCGTCTTCTTCCCTGAAAAACAGGTGGCCCAGGTAATAATCCTGATGGTTGAAACCCATTGCGTGAAACTCCCTGGTGAGGGCGGCGATCTTATTTATCAGGACCCTCTTTTCAGAAATGCCGCCGGGTCCCAAAGGTGGCGTAAAACGCCGGGGCAGATATGACTCCAGTTTTTCCGTTCCATAAAGATGCTCGGTTACGGTGACGGAAAAAGAGGTGACGCCGAACTTCTTTTTTTCTCCATAAGCCACGGGCGTAGCCGTCCCGAATCCGAGATCGTGCAGGAGGAGAAGGTTCTTCCATTCGTTTTCCGCATCCTCTCTACGGCGCAACAGCAACGATTTGATCCGTTCCCGACGGGGCGGATTATGCTTCTTCAGATAAAGGGTCCTCGAAACGCCTCCTTCAGATAGTTCGATTTTCGTGACAGACCGGAAAACATTTTTTTTCAGGACCGTGCCCCCGCCATAATTAGAAAGGCTCAACAGGTCGTCCAGGTTATTTTTTTGAAGGACGTCAATGAACTTTTCATTCACGACGAGGTCGTTATGACGAACAAGCGAGATAGGACCCGTCTTCCTCAGAGCTTTCTCCTCCCCTTCTTCTTCCAATCCTTCAGTGCCTGCTCTCTGACGCCCTTGAGATCGATCTCTCCCCTCAATTCCTGTGTGAGGCATGAGAGATACTCCGGGAAAAAATATCCGTCCACCCAATCCTGCGCACCTAGTTCAATCCCGTACCGATAAAACCTGACGAGATCCTTTCTCATGCCCTTTAACTTCGGTAGCCTTTGAAGCCTCGATCTGTCAAGGTCGACGAAAAAGAACCGGTCATCCCCTTCCTTCCTTTGCAGAAGGATATTAGACCACTTCAGGTCTCCGTGGACCGTTCCGGAGAGGTGCCACGCAGCAAGCGTCCGGGCCAGCCCCTTCGCT
>JBECKU010000106.1:0-3851 GCA_040235385.1 Candidatus Sulfobium sp.
ACGATCTTGTCACCCTCTCCGGCTGTCGTAACTGTTATTCCGCCGCCTTCAGGCGTCGCCTCAATGGAATTTCTGATAAGATGGAAGATGGCGGCCCGCAGAAGATTTTTTTGCGTATTGATTTTCAGGGCATTGTCGGAAAGATTAATATCGAGCCGTATGCCCTTTTCTTCAGTTTCTTTTTCCACGACAGGAACAATTCCTCTCACGATCTCATTGATGTCCTCATATCTGTACATTGACTGCTTGCTTTTCAAAATTGTCTCAAAATCCTTGACAATGGACTCCAGCTTTTCCGATTCATCGAGCACATCTTTCAGATCTTCCTTTATTTTCTCCGGTTCGTCTTCCTTTTTAAGGATCTTCCGGCACGTCCAGCCGATCACGGCGGCAGGGTTTCTCACCCTGTCAGCCACGGTCAGGGCCATGAGGCTCATCGTCCTTTCCGCGACCATGGTCTCGAGTTCCTGGTTCAGTTCCGTCAGGTCCGCATTAATTCCCTCTATTTTTTTCTTGTCGTCAGATATCTTCAGATAGGTCTCATAAGCCCTGAAAAAAAACAGGCTCACGGAGCCTATTACGACAAAGGTGAAAGTATTCAGACTCCCGCTGTACGGCTCCAGAAATCTCCAAACATTCCCGTGCCCGGTTGGTATGAGAACACGCTGCAGGATATGACCCACAGACCTGGAGAAGGAAAAGACAAAGTGCGCTACAGAAAGCCACAGCAGATAGTTCCAGAGGGTGTTTTCCCTGTTTGTATTGTACAACCTCACCGCAGTATCGATGCACATCAGCGACAAAATGATCATGGCCGTAGCGCCCGTCATATCGGTCACCATTATGGGAAATAGAGGCAGAAGGGCGGCTGTCATCGGGCTTTTTCTCTCATCCGCCAGAAGTTCCCTTAAACCGATGACAAAAAAAAAGCATCCCCGGGACACATAATAAATGATCGTATTTTGTGATGTAATAAAGATATTCCCGGCCGTGTATTGAAATATGCCTGTAGAAATAGCTCCATCCCTCCGTGCCCCCTGTGATCTGCGAAGGCGCTATCCAGAATTCACTGATATGCCCGACAAACGTGTCCACGTTCCATAGTATGAAAAATAATTCTGAAAGGAATATGTACCGCCATCCCCTTTTCTCTTGCAGATTATGATGACCGATCACCCAAATAATGAATACGCATGAGAGGAGGAAGAATATATGCCCCATTTGATGGATGTAAACTTCCGCATAGGAATGAGGAACAAATGCCCACGCGGTCGATGGAATAAACAGGATAAGTACCGCCAGGACCGCGAAGTTCATCTTTTACCCTTTTGTGATAGCCGGTCTGATTTTAACTCTTTGCACTGCTAAAAAAATGATGAACCGGGCTGAGGGAATACTCCCTGCCGGCTTCAATCCCGTTGCGGTTTTTTCAGCGCCACGTTTACCTCTTTTTGACCTCGGGATAAACAAACTTGTAACCTGTGAATATACTGCCGACAAGACCGCTCTTTTCCGCCGCATCGAGGAAAATCGAAATATAGACGTGGATCATGATAAAGTACAGAAGGAGCCACATAGTCACGTGATGAACCAGCCTCGCCGCAGGCGCTCCGATAGCTGTCAGCACCCAGCCAAAGAGAAAACCGAACACGGCGTGCTGATCACCTACCGAGTAAAGGGCAAACCCGGTACAGATCTGGACCAGATAAAGGATGAATACGATGAGATAAATGAGCCCGGCAAGGGCATTGTGACCGACAACCAATCTGGGACGGTCATCGATGAAGGAATAAAACCTCATCTGACGTATAATCTCCATGCTTTTTTCAGGAGTAAACGGGAAGAAGGCCCTCCAGTTCGCATATGCGTTTCCAGCCAGGGCCCAGTAGATCCTTATGGCCAGGCTTACTACAAAGACATAGGCCGATACGTAGTGAACGAACCGGACCGTGCCCATTGAATAACCGTTGCCAATGTGGACATAAAAAAAGGGATTGCTGATATAGTATCCCGTTATTCCGAGAGAAAGGAGCGCCAAAACGTTAATCCAGTGAGTAAACCTGACAGGAAATTCCCAAACGTATATGCGCTTAAGCATTTTCATCGCGCCCTCCTCAGACCACCCTCACCCTGACAAGCTCTTTCCCATCCTTGTCGAGGACGTGGACCGCACAGGCCATGCAGGGGTCGAAAGAATGCACCGTTCTCAATATCTCCACCGGCTGGTCGGGATCCGCAACAGGCGTCCCCGCCAGGGAGGACTCGTAGGGCCCCCTCTGTCCCTGGGCGTCTCTTGGGGAGCCGTTCCAGGTACCCGGCACCACACACTGATAATTCTCAATCTTCTCATCTTTGATCTTTATCCAGTGACCGAGGGCCCCGCGGGGGGCTTCATAAAAACCGTACCCCCTGGCTTCCTTCGGCCACGAAGATGGTTCCCATCTGTAGCCGTTGTGAATACGGTAGTCCCCTTTCTTTATGTTGGAGGCGAGCTCGTCGAGCCACACCGGGATCATTTCCGCCGTGACCAGCGTCTCTATCCCTCTAGCCGCCACGCGGCCGAGGGTCGAGAAAAGCGCCTCCGGACCGACTCCCAGCTTTGTCAGGACGCTGTCCACAACTTCCTTTATTCTTCCATGGCCGGATGCGTAGGCAACGAGCATCCGTGAAAGAGGACCGACCTCCATCGGCTTGTCGTCATACCGGGGCGCTTTGAGCCAACTGTATTTTTTCTCGGTGTCGAGCATTTTGTAAGGGGGTTTAGGCCCCGTATACTTGAAGTTCGTTTCCCCGTCCCACGGCTGTTTGGCTTTGCTGTCTCCCCCTTCGTATTCATACCAGGAATGGGTCACATACTCCGTGATCTTCAAATGGTCCACGGGGTGGACCTTGCCCAGATCCCTGTTAAGGATGATCCCCCTGGGAAGCCAGAGGTTTTCTGTATTGCTTATATTGTCGGAAGGAAATTCTCCGTAGCTGAGATAGTTGCCGACTCCGGCGCCGTAACCCGCCCATTCTTTATAAAAAGATGCGACCGCAAGGAGGTCCGGGATATAGACCTTCTCAACGAAATCGAGGGCCTTTCTGGACAGGTCCTTCATAAATGCTATGCCGCCGGCATTGAGGGCATTCTGGCTGGTAGGATCTATGGGAAGTGATTGCCCTCCCACCAGGCATGTCTGGATATGCGGGTTCTTTCCGCCGAGAAGCGCCTGCATTTTGATGACGTCCTTCTGCCAGTCCAGGGCTTCAAGATAGTGGGCGACCGCCATAAGATCAGCCTCGGGCGGAAGCTTATACGCCGGGTGTCCCCAGTAGCCGTTTGCGAACAGGCCGAGTTGGCCGCTTTCCACAAAGGTCTTTACCCGGTTTTGGACGCCCTTGAAATAAGTGATGGAAGACTTCGGCCAATCGGAAATCGACTGCGCCAGAGATGCCGTTTTCGCCGGGTCGGCCTTCAGGGCGCTTACCACATCCACCCAGTCAAGGGCGTGCAGGTGGTAGAAATGGATCACATGGTCCTGGACATACTGGATCCCGCTGATAAGGTTCCTCATGATCCTCGCATTGTCGGGTATTGTAATCTCTAAGGCATTTTCGACTGCTCTCACGGAGCAGATGGCGTGAACCGTTGTTCAGACGCCTCAAATCCGCTGCGCAAGAAGCCATGCGTCTCGCGGGTCCCTTTTTCTCAAGATAATCTCCAGGCCCCTGAACATCGTACTCGACGACCATGCATCGACCACTTTGCCTGACTCTACCTGGGCCTCGATTCTCAAATGGCCCTCGATCCTCGTGACCGGATCAATCGCTATCCGTGCCATGCCTTTTCCTCCTTACTCGTCTTTTTC
>JBECKU010000190.1:0-24134 GCA_040235385.1 Candidatus Sulfobium sp.
TTTAGATTTAAATCCTTGGGGTGGGTTGTCGTGGCTGGGCGCCCTTTGTGGGCTCTCTGCCGCTTCCGGGGATCGGGATACAGAGGAGTGTGTCGAGAGATAGCTATAACGATGACGAGATATTTATGAATGCGAAGGAAATGATAAGGATAGTAAAAGAATCGAAACTCTGGGGATCGCGCAAGGGGAAAAAGCAAAGGAAGCTATCAAACAGTCCTTAAAAAGTACACGGCCTTCGCCAAATGAGCGTGATACAAGGGCTAATGTTGGTGAGGTCTATTTAGAACTCAAATAGACGCGACGCCCTAACGATTCGTATTTCAGCAAGGAAACTGGGGAGATGAACGTCAGCCGGTCATTGTTCAGGAGTTTAGGTCATCCTCTGCGTTTCTCACGAAAATCTTCATTGTTGCAAGTAAAGGAGTGATCGACTCTCAGATATTCGAAGTTGATGCAAGTTTTTGTCGGAATTAAAACGTTTATTGGCAGGGTGCCCCTGATGAGGACTTTCATGTGTTGTTAACGATGACCGGCATATTGTCGCGATTGTTGAACTTGGGATGCTGTTTTTTCAGGACGATACTTACACATCGGTATGAGTCAGTTGTGGAAAATGGTAATCTGATATCATGAGTTTATATGCATCATCCATCAGGGTGTGATTAATAGCAGGGAACTGGAGCAGTTCAATGTTTACTTCTCTTTTCTTAAGAATGCTGAACAGGGACGCGGCATCGCACCGGAGCAGGCCGGGGGAGATCCTGGAACAACTTCATATCCGCGAAGGGCAGTCAATAGTTGATATCGGCTCAGGGGGCGGCTACTTTACACTCGCCTTTGCGCGCAAGACCGGAAAGACCGGACGGGTCTACGCGGTCGATATCAAAAATAAGTACCTGGATTTTATCAGGCGTCGGGCGGAAGAAGCCGGACTGGATAATATCATTTTCGCCCTCTCGGAAAATAACCGGCTAAACCTGCCGGAGGCGGGCCTCGATCTCGTCTTCGCAAGGAACGTGTTTCACCACCTGCCCGAACCGGGGAATTACTTCGCAAAATTTAAAAAATATCTGAAGCCGGACGCCAAAGTCGCGGTCATAGAGCACAAAAAAAAGGGCTTTGGTTTTGCCGCCCTCTTCGGTCATCATACGTCCCCGGAAACTATCCTGCATACTATGGAAAATGCGGGTTACGTCCATGCGGAATCCTATGATTTCCTTCCGAACCAGAGCTTTATATTATTCACTGTAAAATAAATGACGGAGCGCAATGAACTACAGAGAACACTTCGTATATAGGAATCAACACAAAATTTACGTCCGGGAATATGCAGGAGAAGATCCGGCGATAATCCTGATGCACGGCTTCCCGGACAACCTTCATCTCTATGATCGTCTGGTCCCCCATCTATCCCCGACGCAGCGCATCGTCACTTTTGATTTTCTCGGATGGGGAGCCTCGGACAAGCCGGTTGATTATTCCTACACGGCGGTCAATCAACTGGGTGAACTTGATGCGGTGATAAATCAGATGGGGCTTACGAAGGTCGTTCTTGTGGCTCACGACGCTTCCGGTCCTCCGGCGATCGAATGGGCGCTCGGCCGGCTCGGGCAGACCGCTGGGCTTGTACTTCTGAACACATATTACTGCGAAATGCCGTCACTTCGCCCCCCGGAGGCAATATTCCTGTTTTCAACTCCTTTTGTAAGGAGTATTGCACGACCGGTCTCACAGATGTTCGGCAACCTGATCTTCCGCAAGATGTTCCGGTGGCAGGTGGGAAAATTTTTCAGCGACACGAAGGCGAGGGATGAATTTCTGCCGCTGCTCTATCGCCAGTTCGAAGCAACCCCAAGTACGCGTCCGGCATTTTTCGGACTGAATGAGGACCTGCCGGCCACGGTCAGATCGGGTACCGCAAAGATGCAGATGCTACGGAAATTCAGGCGTCCTGTCAGGATCATTTTCGGAGACGCCGATCCCTACCTGAACCGGGATGTGGCAAGGACTTTTCACGACCTGTTTCCGACCTCGGATCTCTTTCTTTTACCCGGCGCCCGCCACTACGTCCAGATCGATGAACCGGAAGAGGTCGCGAGGCTTATTCTTTCGATGCCGCCGGGATAACGGGATCGTTCAGCGAAAAAATAATAGCTGAGTTCAGGACTCTGTCAAGGCAGAGCGGCGACTATCTTTTTGAATTCCTCCAGCGTAAACGCTCTCATCGTCTCGGCGACGTAACATTTGGAGCCTACGGCACCAGAGATTTTCTGTTCATGCAGTCGACGTTGACGGAAAGGATATCCCTGCTACACTTGGAATATGAATATATTTGAAGAGGTGCACTGGATAAATTAATTTTCACGCGGGGAAGCATAATATTATGCTCTTTTCGCGGTACGGATATTGCCGAAGAAACTCGCTCTTTTTCTAGGTTCAGCGACAAAGGAGACGAATATGCAAAAAATTATCCCATGCCTGTGGTTCGATGATAACGCCGAGGAGGCTGTAAATTATTATGTCTCCGTTTTCTCTTCCATCAAAGGAAAGAATTCGAAAGTTCTGAGTGTGACGCATTACGGAGAAGCGGGGGCGGAGGCATCCGGAAGACCGAAGGGAACTGTAATGACCATTATATTCCATCTCGAAGGGCAGGAATTCATGGCATTAAACGGCGGACCTGTATTCAAATTCAGTGAGGCCATATCGTTGATCGTAAAGTGCGATTCACAGAAAGAAGTCGACGAGTATTGGGAGAAACTCTCCGAGGGTGGAGAAAAAGGAGTGTGCGGCTGGCTTAAAGACAAATACGGTGTATCGTGGCAGATCGTTCCCACTATTCTGAGAGAGATGTTACAGGACAAAGATGCCGAAAAATCGGAAAGAGTTATGAAGGCAATGCTTCGAATGAAAAAAATTGAAATAGAAGAATTAAAGCAGGCGTATGGGCAACTCACATAGCCGGAGAGACAGACGGTAATACAGAACAGATGCGCTGCATCGGAAAGAAAACGAGACTTATCTCCGAGTCTGAAAGGGTGAGTCATATCTCTTTACATATCATCTAACATGCGCTTGACATCCATCATGGATTTGATAGGATGGAACTAAGAAGATGAGAGGGAGGTGAGAATAAGCCAGGACCAATGTAATTACCAGCGTTGTCGGATCGGACGCTGACAATTCGGATAGAGTGCAGAAACCGCAATAAAATAAAATCTTTAAGGAGGAAATCATCATGGCGGAAAGAGCTCAAACACCAGCGAGGAAGAAAGTCAAGAAGCCGGTTGAGACATCAAAGGAGTTTGTGAAGATCATCAAGGACTGGCAAAAACTGGAAGATGATACCATACAGTTCTCTGAAGAACTCATGAAGAAATCCAGAAACAAGCTCATAAAACTGACCATGGAGATGATCAAGCACGACTCTCAGAAGCATAAGGTCATGCAGCAGATGCTCATTGACAGTGTTACAAAGGAGCCTTTTATTCTGAGTCCCGACGATCTGAACCTCATTGGAAGCGGCCTCAACAAGCATCTTGCTGCCGAGGCAAAATCCCTCGAACTCGCTGACGAGGCGCTTCTGAACAGCGAACTTTTCGTTACACAGTACATTCTGTCCTATCTCATCGCGGATGAGCAAAAGCACCACTCGCTTCTCGGAAAGCTCAACGAACTTAAGAGGGCAACGGTGTTCGTAACATAACTATTCATTGCAAAACTGATCGTTTCTCCAGGGTCAATCCGTCTCACGGATTGACCCTGTGCCTTTCCTGGCATTTGGGCGTCAAAACGCAAATATAACTGTTGGAAACAAGCAGACTCATTCAGGACCTCTCACTCCGGAACAAATCTCACGTTTTCGGGGACAGGACGGATGCGGGACAGAAACTCGCTTCCATGCTTCGGGAGCATATCAGGGGTAACGAGATCGTACTGGCGATACCTGCCGGAGGGGTACCGGTAGCCTCTGAAATCGCGGGTTCACTTTCCCTCTGTCTTGATCTGATCATAGTCCGGAAGATCCAGATTCCCTGGAATACCGAGGCCGGTTTCGGCGCTCTCGATCCCGACGGAGAGAAGGTCATTAATAAGCAGCTTTTCGGCAGATTGGGTCTGACGCAGAAAGAGACAGAGACCCAGATCGAAAAGACAAAGGCAGTGATCAAACAGCGTGAGAGTCTCTACAGAGGGGACAGACCCTTTCCCGAGTTGAAAGACAGGGACGTTATACTGGTCGACGACGGGCTCGCTTCCGGCTATACCATGATCGCCGCTATCAGGTTTGTGAAGAGAAGAAAGCCCGGTCGAACAATAATCGCTGTCCCTACAGCGCCGGAAAAAACAATAGAAACAATATTAGCCGACGCCGACAGCGTCTTCTGTCCGAATGTCAGGACGGGTTATCCTTTTGCAGTAGCCGAAGCATACCGTAAGTGGTATGACCTTTCGGACGAAGAAGTTCTTTCAATATTGAAAATATCCGGCTGACCACTTCGGGCTATTCAGCGGGCATAAGCAGAACAGGCTGTCTTAATTTTTCAGGTTCGTCGAGAAGCAGGGTCGCCGCCTTCGCCAGTTCCGAAGGGACTTCACCACCTTCCGGGAAAATTATCATGGATACTGCATGTTTGCGGGCGACTTTCATTATCTCCTCGTCAGGAAATCCCGACTTTAACGTCGCCTCGGACTCGATACCCATTTTACGCAATGTTTCTTCCGATTCCTTTAGGACAGCTAATGTGTTATTGTTTACCTGTTCGACCTCCTCTTTTTCAGAATCGCCGTACATATGCACAGGGACGATGCCGATGAGCACAACCTTTGATCCTGCCTCTTTTGCTTCCTCGCCGACCTTCTGCAGAATGCTGAGACTTCTTGCCGAGTGGTCGACAGGGACCAGTATTGCTCCGGGAACGATCGACACGGGACACGGCGCCTTCTTCACAAGTGAATTGAAGCGGGGCGGGGCGAGGAGCAGATCGAAGTTTCCCTTCGAAGCCAATCCTAGTATCTCATCCTCGGGCACTCCTTCTTCGACCAGGATTTTTACACTGAGGCCCTCACCTTCTTTTCTAATAATCTCTCTCGCTTCTTCCACGTAGCGAGAAGATTCTGAGCGGGCCTTCTCCTCCGCGCCGGGGCCGGCACCATAACCCACAAACATGGCACCGTGAAAAACATGCAGCGCAACGAGTTCTCCTCCTTCTTTCCTTGCTTTCTTAAGTCCGTAATTAAGGCATTTCTTTGAATGTAGTGAACCGTCATAAGCGACAAGTATCTTCATACCGATATTCTCCTTTGTGATCCTCATAAAATTTACAAGATTTTATATGTATATGCAACATTTCATGTCTGCTGCATCTAATTATTGCATATATAATGGAACATCTTCCCAAGATTCTTTTGTTAGATGCCACATAATAATGCACCAATAAAAATTAAGCTTAAATATCAATATATTAGAACTGGAACAGACTTTGCAGCTATTCTTATTAAAAATGAGGAGGTTTCCGGCAATGAACAACCTTTCAAGATTATTTGAAGAAATCATGATTCTCGTCGCCTTCTGTGAGGCCGGCATCTATTTTATTCCCCCTGATAGAGGCACGAAAGTGGAGGCAACAGTATGACAAAAGATATCACTGCCGTCCATGTTTGCCTTCTCATGGCCCAGACCCTGCTTCTTATCGGATCGACCCAGGGCTTCTTCAACTTTAGCGGAAAGCGGGCAAGGAAATTCCTGAGGAAAACATTGTCCATGTTCAAAAGGGGCCATCAAGACAAAAGTCATCTTAAGCACTATTACGTGGTCACCTTGGACAAACGCAAAAAATAATGATTGACTCATCTCATGCCTTCCAACTTGCACAGGATATAAATCAGCAGAAGAATCGGCGAAAAACTGAAAAACCAGGGCAAAAGTGAATCGAAAAACTGATGGACTCGATGTCTCAGTATCCTGCCGGTTTTCGAGACAACCAGAAGCCCTATGACCATATTGACGGCCACCACTAACGAACTTACGAATCTAAATAAAGAAAATTCCATCACCAATCTCCGGATGCTTTTTTGATATAAGCGAGGGCCGGGGGGAGAACCCGGCTCTCACCAGACTTATGACACCACTTCATAAAGTTTCTCAGTGAAGAACCATCACCGAGGGATCGACCCGGCACAGTCTTCCAGGGGTCGGATCATTCCCTTTACTCGCAACTCGTATCTTCTTGACCACATTTTT
Source organism: Candidatus Sulfobium sp. (assembly GCA_040235385.1). Lineage (GTDB taxonomy): Bacteria > Nitrospirota > Thermodesulfovibrionia > Thermodesulfovibrionales > UBA6898 > JBECKU01. The sequence continues at coordinate 6,242 of JBECKU010000190.1, forward strand.
CAGTCCTGGAGGACATATAACCATATCTATATCCCTGCGCATGACAAATGAGACAATCTCTTCGTCCGGCACCCCCTCTACGGTCAGGACGCGAACCCTGATGCCCGAACCGAAATCCGAAACGATCTGCCTGGCCTCATCAACATAATTGAACGCTTCACGCCGGGCCCTTCCGACCGCGTCGGGGTGAGAATCATAATCGATAAACATGCCGCTGTGAAATACATGGAGCGCCACAACTTCTCCCCCTTCCTGCCGCACCTTCTGCAGGCCGAACCTGAGTGCTTCTTTGGACTGTAAAGTCCCGTCATATGCCACCAGTACTTTCATTTCTTTCTCCTCCTTTTTCTATTTGTATTTCTGATCAAGAAGAAGCACACGGCATGCCAAAAAAATATTGCCTTTTTTCAGCCTGTTTCGTGATTCATGCAGCAAAGCGACTGCTAAAGGAGTGCAAAAAAATACTGCAGTTGTGACGGGCTTACCCCGAAACCGTAACGGATTCCAGGTCGATTCCGAGGAGCCTGATCTTTTGCTGAAGGTTTTGCCTGTGAATATGGAGCAACCTTGAAGCCTCGGATATATTTCCTCCCGATTCTATAAGGGCCGCCATTATAAGACTCTTCTCGAACCGGGCTTTCGCATCCCGGAGGGGCATAATGGGTATCGACCTGGCCTCGTCGCTCAGCTTTCTCTCTTCAAGGATATATCGGGGCAGGTCCTCTTTCAGTATCTGCGGACCTGAGGTAACTGCGATGGCATATTCGACCGCATTTTCCAGTTCCCTGACATTACCGGGGAAATGATAATCGAGCAGGGCCTGAAGGGCGTCTCTGGAAATACCCTGGATTTCTTTTCCGGCCGCCTTGATCCTGTGCCTTTCGAGAAAATAGTTCGCAAGGACCGGTATGTCCTCCGTCCTCCTTCTAAGAGGGGGGAGCTCTATGGGGATGACGTTAAGACGATAGTAAAGGTCCTCCCTGAAATTCTTGTCGGCGATGCCCTTTTTCAAGTCCTTGTTCGTCGCTGCGATGATTCTCACATTCACTTTCCGCTGCTGTGTCTCTCCCACTCTCGTAAAGTCGCCGCCCTGCAGGACCCTGAGGAGTTTTACCTGAAGGACCGGCGCGAGTTCGCCTATTTCGTCGAGAAAGAGAGTTCCTCTGTCCGCTTCTTCCACAAGACCGCGCTTCTCGGAGACAGCGCCTGTGAAGGCCCCTTTGGCATGCCCGAACAGCTCGGACTCCAGAAGCCCCTCGGGAATGGCCCCGCAGTTGACCGTCACGAATTTCTTCCTCGCCCTGATACTGTTTCCGTGTATCGCCCTGGCCGCGAGTTCCTTGCCCGTTCCGCTTTCACCGGAGACAAGAACGTTGCTCTCGCTCGATGCCGCATGCCGCATTATCCTGAACACCTCATGAAGCTCGGGACTGTTGCCGATAATATTCTGGAAAGAGTATCTTGCTTCTATTTGAGATCTGAGGGCGATATTTTCTCTCTCAAGCGCTTTTTTCTCCAGGGCCCTTCTGACTGGAATTCTTACTTCGTCAGGCGTGAATGGTTTGGGTATGTAATCATATACACCCATCTTTATTGCATCAACAGCGGAGGAGATGGTGCCATAAGCAGTAATCAGAATAAAAATGCTATCCGAAGCGAAATCCTTTACTTTTTCGTAAAGCTCGAAACCGTCCATTTCCGGCATCTTGACATCCGAGATGATCAGATCGTAATTATCGTTTGCGATTTTCCGGACCGCATCGAGGCTGCTGGTTGTTGTTGCTACAGCAATGTCCTCGGTTTCGAGAATGGCCTTAACCGCCTGGCATACGATTTCTTCGTCATCAACGACTATGGCCCGAAACTTATCCATGAATGGGCAACCTCACAATAAATGTCGACCCCTTCCCGACAGTGCTTTCTATCCTTATGTCCCCGCCATGTTTCTTAATAATACCATAACTGACCGCCATTCCCAGGCCCGTGCCCTTCGTTTTGTCCTTCGTAGTAAAGAACGGATCGAATATCTTCTTTAAATGCTCCTCGGGTATGCCTTCTCCCGTATCTGAAAAAGTCAGCTCCACAAAATTTCCCGCGGTCCGGGTAGTCACCTTTATCTTGCCCGGCGGGGTAATTGCATGCACAGCATTCAGGGCGATGTTGAGGACAACCTGGCCGATCTGGACAGGATCAATATCTATTTTCGGCAAATTCTTCGCCAGATCCAGTGAAAGTTCTATGTCCTTGAATGAGTCCTGCTCAGTAAGGGACTCGATAATTTCCGCCAGGGGCTGGTTGACATCCATTTTCTCAAGCTTCAAGGGGGCTTCCTTTGCAAAACTCAGGACCTGTCTGACGATATTGCGCACCCTTCTGGTTTCGCGCACGATCATTCTCAATCTCTCGTGTCGCGGGTCGTCCTTCGGCATCTGCTCAAGCATCAGGCTGGAAAATGTAAGGACATATGTGAGGGGGTTGTTTATTTCATGTGCGATGCCGGCGGCCAGTTTGCCGATAGACGCCAGTTTTTCGGCTTCCACAAGCTGCGCCTGTTTCTCGTGCAGTTTTTCGATGGTCTGTTCGAGAGAGGACATTGCAGTCCTCAGCTTACCGGCCATCCGGTTGAACGAATTCTGCAGCGATGCGATCTCGTCCCTTCCGCCCACCTGAACCAGATCGGGGAAATCCCCTTCCGCCATTTTTCTCGTAACTGTCTCCAGTTTCCGTAAAGGCCTTGCAATGCCGGTCGCGAGCTTGATATTGACCAGCGTCCCCAGAATAACGAGTATGGCAAAAGTATAGACCACTATGTTGCGCGATGTCTTCAAGGCGGCCCCGATTTCGGACCTCTCTTTTTTGGAGAGATTCTCCGTAAAAGACCTTATCTCCCTGGCCTTGACCCTCATGCCTTCGACTGCAGCTTTTTCCTCCCGGTATAGTTCAAAGAGTTTACTCATCAATATGCCGTAACTATAGATATCTCCCTCGGGTTTCAGACTGCGATATGCTTCCATAAAAGTCTCATAATGGGATTTATCTTCATAGAGCATGATATTCTTTTCGTATCTTCTGAGAACAAGAAAGGCCCTGAGTTCCTGCCCCCTGAGACTACGCTCGACGTCCCTTCCCGTAGTCCTGATCTGCGTGGAAAGTTCTTCCTGGAGGCCCAGCATTTCCCTGACCCGTTCAAACCTTTTCTCGTAATCCGCGATAGAATCCTTGATCATCGTGTAATTGCCCGGACCGATTTCTCTAATGATCTCGGCCTGCATGTTGTCGATCCCCTCCTTTAGAAGCGCGATTTTTTCCCTCAATTCCCCGAGGCTCTCATCGTCCCTGAAAAGCAGATAATTCTTTTCATATCTCCTGACTTCGAGGATCGTATTTGTGATATCGTCGGCTGTCTCGACGAGGTTCAGCCGTGTAGTAATCTTTAGAAGGCCGCTATAGGCATAGAACCCGGCAGCGATGGCAAAAGCGATATAAAAACCGAACCCGAGAAGAAGCTTGTCACGGATTTTCATGTCTCACAATTGTACCCCGGCATATCCCGAAAAAGGAAGCTCCCCTTCGGCGGGGAGCTTCTTCAGAATAAACAAAATGCACGAAGACATCCCGGGCCTATGAGGCCGCCTCTGCATCTTCCGACATCCAGCGGGGCTCCTTTGCGACATACACGCAGCACGGGCTGAACCTGACCACTCTCGATGCCACGCTGCCGAGAAAAAATCTCGTCGTCGAGTCCAGCCCTCTGCTTCCGATCAATATGAGGTCGATCTTTTCTTTTTCGGCAAATGAGACGATCTCGTTGGCCGCTGAAGTTGAAGTCGAAAGAACGGTCCTGAAATTTGTGACCCCATATGATTTAATGAGATCAGAGGCTCTGCCGAGCACGTCCTCACCCTTCTTCTTCATCGTTTCCAGCAGCCTGTCGCGTTCGGCGGCGGTCAACTCGAGATCGACATCCGTAATATAGGGGACTACAGTCAGGATATAGACGCGGGCGTTTCGGGTCTCCGCATAGTGCGAGGCTACCCGTAACGCTTCCATGGAACACTTCGAACCTTCGACCGGGACTAGCACCTTCATGGTCTCCTACGCCTCCCTCTTGACCTTAGATTTTTTCATGGTCAGTCCTACGCCTTCGAAGAGATAAAATATCGAATAACCCCACCACAGAGTATAAGCGACATAGAATACAAGAAGGCCGGACATCATCCCGGCGTGGTCTACGACACTCTCGCCTTCCACCTTATAAAAATTATATGCCGGTTCGACGGCCTTCTTTGTCACGTCCGATACGATGTTTGCTTCTTTCACATTCTTCCCCTTCTTGAAACCTTTTTCCATCTTGCCCAGCATGGTCCACCAGTCTTTTAGAACTTTGCGCTCATCCGCCCCGTATTTCCCGGAGACCGCTCCCCCCTCATTTCTGAACATATGGTCGGCATCTGAAAGAACATTCTGAAGAAGCCCGCCCAGGTCTCCGGTCACTGTCATCTTCGAGTCTTTAACCTCTATCTCCGCACCCGATGCCTTCAGCAGTCCGGCGATTGTTTCTCTCTCCTGTGCGTCCTCGGATTTAAAGGTTACCGAAAACTCTCTTCCCTCGTATTTCTTCACCGCTTCGGCGATCTTCGGGATGAAATAAGAAGAGCCTTTGGACAATTTATTGAAGCTCTCATCTGCAAACTGGAGACCGTTCCTGCCCCCGAATACAGGCGAAAATATCAAGAGCAAAACGGTGAAAAAAGATGCTGCAAATAATGCGCCTACTCCGAAGGACTTCTTGTTCTTGACTATCATGCTATACCTCCTCCTTTGCAAGTACCGGCGCGATCTGTTCTTCCTCGCCTCTCAATGTATTGATATTTACGACAAATTTGCTTATCACCCAGACAGCGAAGGCGCTCACCACGATCCAGAATATAATATTACCGATGGATTCTATGTTCTTGACCAGGGGTTTCGAGAGGTTTATGAACTCCAACTCTACCAGTTTTTTTGGCAAGGTCGCCGCCCTGTTGATAAAGCCTGCAAGGATGGCGATGGCATAGAACCCCCGAATATGGATTCCCTTGACCACCTTGGTTGTGAGTGCGCCTACCTGGATGCCTATCAGCGAGCCGAGCAGCATGCCCATCGCGAGTGTGTAAAAGACGTAACCGTAAATCGCGTACTGCGATATGGCGGCGAGGCCGGCGGTGAAGATTATCTGCAAAATATCGGTACCGACCGTCGTCATCGATGACACGCCGAATACGTAAACGAACATGGGGAAGGTGACGAACCCGCCGCCGACTCCCATTATGGCGGCAAGAAGACCCACGACCGCGCCGCCCATGGCAACGATGACACCGGATATCTTCCTGCCGTTCGGGACATAGTCTTCATCAAACCCGATCATCGGGGGGATATTCATCCCCTGCACTTTTTTTGACAACACGGTCATTCCCGAAGAGCCGCCATGGGCGTCGCCGTCATCGCCCGCTCTCCTTGATTTCAGGAAGTCGACAAGCGCGTAGATTCCCAAAAAACCGAGGAGTACCGCGTACACGAGGCTTATGAATAATTCGCTCAGGAGCGGGTCTTTATCGTAGAGCGACTTGTTGATGTATCCCCCGATAAACGTCCCCCCGGCGGACCCCGCCAGAAAAGCGACAGCCAGCTTAACGGAGACATTGCCGAGTTTCTTGTGGACTGTAGTGCCCATGATGGCCTTTGCAAATATATGGAACAGGTCGGTGCCGACAGCCAGTATACCCTTGACTCCGGCGGCCATAAGAGCCGGAGTTATGATAAAACCGCCTCCTGCGCCGATACAGCCGGTAATGAGTCCGGCGCAGAGCCCTATGGCTATTGAGACGAGAAATATATTGGTGGAATAAAACGCCGGGGCGTAAGCATGCTTGCCTCCGAGCATATCGCCTGCTTCCAGAAAAGACACCGCAAGAATGGGTAGGAGCAAAGCCAGGAGAATCAACATCCTCCTCCTGTTTTTCAGGATCGACATCGAGACCTCATAGTCCCACCTGGCATGGGCTATGGAGCCCATCTTGAGGAATTCGAAGACATTTCTTAATACTCCCATTTTAATGAACCTCCTATAATTTTTTTACCCTATTTGATTCTTTCGAACTCGGACTGGATTTTATATTTTCTCCCGCTGCCGATGAGCCGGGTATATGTTATGGGATGCCCGTCGATACCCATCAGGAGTCGATGAAAAAGCAGTGCGGCAGACCCCCTTTCAGCTTTAAGAATATCCGCAGCTTCATCCTCAAGGTCTGTCACCTCGGTTATCTGGATGACCTTCCAAACCCTCCGGGAAGACTTCTCCTGTACCAGCCGATAAAGAGATGCCTGGCAGACATCCTCATCCTCTATCCCGGGAAACAGGGCCAGAGGAAGGAACAGCTCTTCTATGCAGGCGGTTTCTCCTCCGACCACCCTCTTGCAGTAGACATAAAATACCTCTCCTCCATAACCGAGATATGCCCTGATCTTCTCGGGCGGATTTATCACACCCTTCATCAGAATTTCTTTGTTTACTCTCACCCCCTCTCCCAACATGTCCTCCGTCAACCTCGTCCTCATTTCCATACCGAGGTTGCGGGATGTAAACGTTACGAACGTACCCTTCCCCTGCCGGCGTTTCAGGTAACCTTGCCGCTCGAGCTCGGAAACGGCTATCCTGACGGTCGCCTTACTCACATCGAAGATCCTGCAGAGTTCATCCTCTGAAGGTAACCGCGTACCCCACTGCCAGAAACTGCTCTCTATCTTTTCCTTGATAATGTTGTATATCTGCACGTACAGTTTCTGCTGGCTCGTTCTGTCAATGGCTTCTTCTATCAACATATGATCATCCTTTTAGGTCTTTATAATGTTTAACTCCGGACAAAAAAATTATTTTCGCCAACTTTCTCCGTTACCAGAATTCAAAAGGCGGTATGGGCATGAAATGGACCATGAAAAGCGTCACCAGAATAGTCAATGCAAAGGCGGCGGCTATGTATTTCAAATCACTTTTCAGGTCCGCCGGCTTCACATCTTTTTCGATTTTATCCGGCTTCATTGCTACGCTGTCTCCCGGACCTCAATAACCTCTCCGGTGGTTTCCTCGGCGACCGCTTCACTATCCTGGATTTGCTTGGCAAATTCATATTCCCCGGCCTCGGCAAATGTTATTGCTACCATCATGTCTTCGATCTGCTTCAGCAATCGGTTCATGAGTCCTCCTTTTTCGCCCATTGATTTATTTTTCTTCATTATCGATCAGGCAAGACAAATGCCAATGTCTAAGTATTTGAAATACAAGAATAATTTAGAATTGGATTGAAATATGATGCAATTTAATGTTGCATATAACGAGTGGTGGAGAGCCCCTAAATCCCTGACTGCAGGCAGCAGATATCCATTTGCTTTGCCGTTATAGATTCTGCAAGAACGCGGAAATTAATAAGAAAATAAAAGATGATAAGAAACGGACGGAAATACGTATTCGGGGATATGCATCTAATTGATGCACTTGAAACTGAAAGTTGCTATATTTTGAGGACTTTGATTTTTCTTTGAAGTTGCTGCCGGTAGATGCCCAGGATGGACGCCGCCTTTGAGATATTCCCTCCCGATTCTTCAAGCGCTGAACGCACGAGTTCTCTCTCAAATGCAAGAATCGCATCCTTCAGCCTCGGAACGGGTGTTCTTGGCACAATCGGACATTGGAGCATGTGTGAAGGCAGATCCGCCGGGAATATCTCAGGGCTGTTGGCAAAGGAGACAGAACGCTCTATGATATTCTCCAGTTCCCTAACATTGCCGGGATAATCATGGCTGGTCAGGACATTCAGGGTCTCCCCGCTGATGCCTTTGATCAAGACGTCCTTTCTCTTGGGAGAGTGTTTCTTTATAAAGTGCCTGACGAGGGGCTCGATGTCATCCGTTCTCTCTCTCAGAGGGGGCAGATGTATATTTATAACATTAAGCCTGTAGAAAAGGTCTTCCCTGAATACGCCTTTCGCGCAAGCGCCCTTCAGGTCCCTGTTCGTCGCCGCGATTATTCTGACATCGACCTTTATGTGCCGTCCCCCGCCGATTCGCATGATCTCTCCTTCCTGAAGGACCCTCAATATCTTGCTCTGAAAGAGAGGAGAGACATCACCTACCTCGTCAAAAAAAACAGCGCCCCCGTCAGCAGTTTCGATAAGACCTTTTTTTGTAAAATTCGCTCCTGTGAAAGCACCCTTTTCAAAACCGAAAAGCTCGGACTCAAAGAGGGTATCGGGTATCGCGCTGCAATTAAGAGTTACGAATGACTTCTCCTTGCGCGGACTCCAGCGGTGAATGGCCCGGGCCACAAGTTCCTTGCCCGTGCCGCTTTCTCCCGTTATCAGTACGTTGCTTTCACTTGCGGCGGCTCTCTGGATAAGGCCGAATACGTCCTGCATGGGTCGGCTGCCGCCGATAATCTCACCAAACCCGTCACGGCTGTCCTGAATCTGTCCCTTATGCCTGCCTATCACTTCCCTGAGCACCTCACCCGTCAAAGGTTTTTCAAGGAAATCCGTGGCCCCAAGTTTCATCGCCTCGACGGCGGTCCTGATGTCCGGATCGGAAAAAGCGATGACCGGAAACTGAAGTCTTAGGTCAAGCAGTCTCTGCTGCCATCCGGGAAGGTCTATATCCAGAAAGGCCATGTCGTATCTTCCTGAATAAAGGCGGTCTCCGGATTGTGTGCCTTCCCCCCGCCCGGTATCAGCCGCATCGGCAGAAAATCCCTCGGATCTGAAAAGCGAATACAGTTTTCCGGCCTCGCGGGAGATTATCAGTATGTTCACCAGCGAATTCACTCAGCCCCCGCTGTTTGTCTCGCTGCCTTTAGCATACACGGAGAGTGAAATACTCATCGCTTATTTCTTGACGATAAGGACCGCACAGGCCGCATGCCCGACAACCCTTTCTGCAACACTCCCCATAAGAAGTCTTTCCATACCGGTCCGTCCGTGACTTCCCATAATGATCAGGTCGATCTTTTCTTTTTCCGCTGCTTCGAGAATCGCTTTGTAAGGAGGTCCGCTCTCGACAATGGTCCGGGCGGGTATCCCCTCCTGTTCAGTGATGAGCATGACATCCTTTACATTCTTCTCCGCCTCACGCAGTTCATACTGTTCAATCGGACCCTTAAGCATCTCTGAATGGACTATATCAAAAGGAGACGACTCAGAGGGAAGAGCAGATACGATATACAGAAAAGCCCCGCATCGTTTGGCGATCCCGATGGCCTCCGACGCCGCGGCCAAACTGTATTTCGATCCGTCAGTTGCAACAAGTATTTTCTTGCAGCCGATCTCGGCGGCCTTCGGCACTACGAGCACATTACAGGGGGAATGGCCTATGACCTTGGCAGTGACACTGCCCATGAGAAGCCTCTTCAGGCCCGTCCTCCCCCGACGCCCCATGACAATCATGTCAATATTCCGCTTTTCGGCCTCCTCCACGATCGTCCTGAAAACGTTTTCGGAATGGAAAGCCAGTGTTTCACATTCGACCCCATCGAGGGTGGCCATCTTCTTAACCGTATCGAGATATTCCCTGGTCGTCCGATCTGCCGTCTCTGCCCGGTCAGGAGCCAACGCCTCATACTCGGGATTTGTCTCGATAACGGCAATGACCGTCAAAATCGCCGAAGTCAGTTTTGAGAGTTTGACCGCTTCTCTTACGGCGCCTTCCGAGTATTCGGAACCGTCCGTTGAAAGGAGCAACTTCTCAATTTTTGTAAGCGGCACAGAATGACCCATAACATCCCTCCTCTGAAAAGGGGCCCTCGCCCTTTATCGGAACATCGACAATGCGAGCGCATTTCACAAAAATAATTATGTTTCGATTATAGCACAGGGGATGAAGCGCTGAGACTTCTATTTCTCTCAATACGAAAATACCGCAGGCAAGAGAATTCAAAAGTAAGAGGTAATTACCGCGAAACTTCTTCAAACATCTTATATCTTAAGAATATAATATCTCACCCATACATAAACGGTCGACACGGCCACAGTCATCACCATTATAGGCATCCCATAGGCCACGAACTTCATAAAGGATATCCTTTTCCCGGTTTTCTCGGACATCCCTACGACTATGACATTCGCCGATGCCCCTATTGCGGAGCCGTTGCCGCCGAGACACGCTCCCAGGGCAAGCGACCACCAGAGCGGCATAAGATCGACATGATGCAGAAGCTGCAAGCCCGAAAAATCCGGCCAGAGCTGTTTTGCCATGTCGATTATCAAGGGGTTCATGGTCGCGACATACGGGATATTGTCTACTATCGCCGAGGCAAAGGCGGAAAACCACATTACGACCATACTCGTCGCAAAGAGATTGCCCTGGGTTATCTTCAATACTTCCAGGGACATCCATTTTATCAGGCCGACCTTGACTACGCCTCCGACGATGATAAAAAGCCCCATAAAGAAAAAAATTGTCGGCCATTCCACTTCTGCAAGGACATGATGCGGTTCGTGCGTGTTGGAAAGGAGCAGCAACAAGCCGGCGCCGAACAGCGCTACGGTTGCGGGCTGGAAATGAAGCATCCCGTGAAAGACAAAGCCCGTCAATACCACCCCGAGGACAAAGAGAGATTTTTTCAGCATCACGGGGTCCTTGATCGCCTCCTTCTCATTCATGGACATGATCCTCGCCTTGAGTTCGTCCCTCGTAACGAGTTTTTTGCCCCATATGATTTTTATCGCAAGGATATAAAAAACCATCAGGACCAGCACCACCGGCGTCAGATGATAAATAAAGTCCATGAAATTCAGTCGAGCTTTCGACGCGATCATGATGTTCGGCGGATCTCCGATGAGGGTGGCTGTCCCGCCGATGTTCGAGGCAAGGGCACATGAGATAAGGTAGGGGATAGGGTCTACATCGAGTGCATCCGCGATGAGAAGAGTGACAGGGGTGATGAGAAGTACCGTAGTTACATTGTCGAGCAGCGCACTGAGGACAGCAGTGACGATCGCGAATACGACCATAATCCTGAAGGGATCGCCTTTTCCCGCTTTTGCGCTCTTCACCGCAATATATTCGAATATACCGGTCGGCCTCATCAGGTTTATTATTACCATCATCGATATGAGCAGGAATATGACGTTCCAGTCTACTCCGTATTCCTCCATGTGGAACGCCTCATGCTGATGTAGTATCTTCAGTACGAGCATAAGTGCGGCGCCGAAGATCGCGATCACCGTCTTATGGACCTTCTCCGATATAATTAAGGCATAGGCGAGCAAAAATATTACCGTCGCGGTCCAGAACGAGGTGTCCATAACAAAAGTGACTGATGCGCCTTCAGTTCCGTGGGGCATTATTCGCACACTTCTTTTTCATCGAAGAGGGTCTTCACGAGCGCATAGTAGATGTCTCTTATATAGATAATGCCGATGACCTGGTTCTGCTCATTGAGGACAGGCAGTCTCTGAAGATTGTGTCTCACGACGAAGTCGGCGCACTCCATGAGCGGGGCATTCTCGGGGACGGAGATTATCTCCTTTGTCATAATATCCTTGATTAGCCTGTCGGCATACTTGCCGGCCATATTCTCGAGCATCCCGTCCCATGTGAATTCGCTCAGGGTCGAGCTGAGATAGAAAGGAACAATTGTGTGGAGAATGTCCTTGATCGAGAGTATCCCCAGGAGTCTCCGGTCCTTGTCGAGGACGAGCATTCCCTTTACACCGACCCTTTTATCGTCTTTTCTACAGACTCTCATCTTATTTACAGCCTCTTTAAGAGTATCGTCAGGAGAGAGATATTCCTTTACGGGCTCCATGATGTCTTTTGCTTTCATCGCTCCTCCCGTCTCGCGGTGTACTTAAAGGGTCCCAAAAAATCGCTTATCCCTGGCGCTTCATACAGTCGCATTGAAAGATGGACACTTGAAGGATCAGGAATTCCTTTAACTTTTTTCAAGATATCTTATCATTTTCACGACCCGGCCGTCACCTGCACGCGGCACCTCAATGAACCCGATTTTTTTCAGGAATGAGAGAGAAGCGATATTCTCGTGTTCCACTTCAGCAACCAGCCTCTTCAGGGAAAAAGACCGTTTCAACGCGTCGATACAGAGCGCGACCGAGCGACTCCCGTAGCCGCATCTCCTGTCCGCATCGCTGAAGATCAGTAAGGTCATTATTGCGGATTCACCGGGCATGACTTCTTGGAACCCCGCAAGTCCGATGGGCCTCGGTCCAACTTCTATGATATAGGAAAAAACGAATGTCTTCCTGGCCCACCTCCGGGCCGCAAGACCGGAGAAGTGTCTGTACCTCGAAAAATGCTTCCGAGGGAAAAGGCCCGAATTCTGAAGTCCTCCCATCAGAACAGGGCCGTCACCCGGCTTCGGAAACCTGAGCCGGATATCGCCTTCTTCAAGAATGCTGGGGACCCTCGCCAAAAACATCAACCGCCCATGATGTGAATCATCAGGATCCGGTTTAAGACGGTCGAACCGGGACATAAAATGTCTGCGTCCCCCGTCTGACGAGAAAGAGATATGGACTGCTTTTGTCCGCTTTCTTCAAGGCCGACTCGTACTCTTTGACATTGTCCACCTGTGTCCGGTTCACCTCGAGTATGATATCACCCGGACGAATTCCCGATTCCGCCGCAGTCCCCCCCGGGTTGACCTCCCGAACGATCACTCCTTTTTGATCCTCGAGACCGAATCTTTTCATGATGTCCGGCGTAATGTTGCCCACGACCAACCCAAACCCCATCTCTCCAGGCTGCGCAGCAGCCTTCTTCTCTTCGCTCATTTCCTCGACTGTTATCTTCAGGTCGACTTCCTTGCCTTCTCTGAGGACTTTTACGCCGACGGTCTTGTCCACCGGTGTATTGGCCACAATCCTCGGCAGGTCCGACATATTCTCTATTTCTTTTCCATCGAAGGAAAGGATGATATCTCCCCTCTTGATCCCCGCCTTGTCAGCAGGCCCGTCCGGTACAACATCGGATACCAGTGCGCCTTTGGCTTCCTTCAGACCGAATGACCGGGCTATGTCTTCCGTGACGCGCTGGATCGAAACTCCGATCCATCCACGCGTGACCTTTCCTTTTTCTTTTATCTGGGAAATAATCGATTTCGCCATATTGATCGGGATCGCAAAGCCGATGCCCTGCCCGCTCGCTACGATCGCCGTGTTGATGCCGATGACTTCACCCCTCAGGTTTACGAGCGGACCTCCGCTGTTTCCGGGATTAATCGGCGCGTCTGTCTGGAGAAAATTGTCGTAAGGACCGGCCCCGATCACCCGTGCCGTTGCGCTCAAAATGCCTTGTGTCACGGTGTGTTCGAGCCCGAACGGATTTCCTATCGCGAGTACCCAGTCGCCCACCCTCATTTTTTCGGAATCACCCAGGGTCAAGGTCGGAAGGTCCTTGAAGGTCGATTTGATCTTTATCAGAGCAAGGTCGGTCTTGGGGTCCCTGCCGATTACCCTGGCCTCAAACTCTCCCCCGTCCGTCAGCTTTACCTTGATCTCATCGGCGCCTTCAACAACATGATTGTTGGTTACTATAAAGCCGTCTTTATCGATGATAAACCCGGAGCCGAGGCTCTGCCGCTGCATTTCCCTTTCAGGCATATTTCCGAAAAACTGATGAAAAAAATCTTCGAAAGGATTGTCGGGGCCGAAGAAATGTCTGAAAGGACTGCCCGGGACCCTTACTGTACTGGTAGTGCTGATGTTGACGACGGCGGGGGTGACCTTTTCGGCGAGGTCAGCAAAAGACTGGGGAAATCCAACAAATTCCGTTGTCTTGTCTGCTTTCATCCTCTCGCATCCGTGCATCATAAAAATGCCAGCCACAAAAGATAACAGGATGATAATCATCGGTATAATCGCTTTTCTGTCTCTCATGTCTCCTCCTTTTCTCTCACCTGATACGCTGCACCGCCATAACGATGTTTTACATCCGCAGCGATTATGATTCTTTGACTATTTTTTTTATTATCTCCGGAAATTCGGTTTTGAAGTCCGGAAATTCCCTTCCCAGAAATATCTTCAGCCCCCGGATCTCGGTTTTCAACTCTTCAGTCTCCTCCACCCTCGCAGCAATCTCTTCCAACTTCTCGGTAAGGGTCGCCACTTCTCTATCGATAAGATTCAGCCTTTCCCGCATCGCCGCCTCGTCTCTGCTCGATTCTCCGTTCATTTTTTCCTCCCTTTTATTTCTGAATAACCTCTACTTCAACGGAGTGGAGTCCCTTTGCCCCATCCGGGAAGGTCCTCCCGAACAATCTTCCGATGAGTGAAGCCGATTCCTGGATATTGCCTTTCCTGTCGATGCCCCTTACCTTTATGGTATGATCTCCCGGCCGGGTCTCTTGCCAGTCATATCTCCACAGTGTCCATGCCCACTCTGAAAGGGGCTTCCTTATTTCTGCATCAGTCCAGTCTCCGCCGTCGATCGAGATCTGGACTCCCCTGATACCGTGCCTTCCGGCGAAGGCGATGCCGCCGATCACATAACTTCCCTCAGGAATCGATTTGCCGTCCATGGGCATAAGTATCTGAGACCTGATGGGTATCACCGCCTCGTCCGACCACCCCTTTTTCTCCCAATAGCCCTTGAAATCATAATTCACCAGTTCGATTTTCTCCAGCCATTTGACATGCTTCATGCCATATATCCCCGGGACGATCACCCGAAGTGGAAATCCGTGGACCGGGGGCAGGGGCTGACCGTTCATCCTGAAAGCCAGGAATACATCATCAGACAGGGAAAGGGAATAGGGGATGCTGTCTGTGTATCCCTCCCCCGCGTAGAAAGCCGTCTTCACGATACCCTTTTTGGGGACGGCTTTTTCCAGGACCTTTCGGAGGGTCACACCTTCCCATAGAGCGTTCGATATCGCACTTCCCCCGACCGGATTGCCGATACATTCAAGCGTGACGAATTCAGTCTTGTCCTTCATATCTTCGAGTTCTTCCATGGAAAGGACGTATGGTTTTTCCACAAGCCCCTCAACTCTCAATCTGAAGGAATCGCGCCCGATCTCCGGTACCTTCGAGGAATAGCTCGTAATATAAAATTCATTGTTCGGAGTAATTTCCTTCGCCATGAACCCCTTGAAATTCACGGTCCCCTTCATCAGGAGACTATGTTTTTCCGAGTCCGTCAGAGCGTCCGCGGATTGATAAATGCCGTCAAAAACAGAGACCCCAAAACCTAGGCCCAGAGTCCCCGCTCCTACTCTTTTAAAAAATTCCCGCCTGTTCAGTCCCTGTTTCATAAGATTTTCCTCCTTGATACTTAATTTTAAAAAGAGGGCTGGAAATTGTCGTCAATCGATCATCAGAACCGCCTCTTCCCGTCCGACTCTCGGGGTGGGGTTCGGGACCCTGGAAGGATAACCCACAGGGACTATCGAAACCGGCCTGAGGTTGCCAGGGAGGCCGAGTATCTGTGAAACCGCTTCTTCTCGAAACGCCCCCACCCAACAGGTGCCGAGATCATTCTCATAAGCAACCAGCATCATGCACATGATGCTCGCGGCCACGTCCTGTATCGAGTACAGTTCCACACCGCGCCTCCCGTAACGATCAGCGA
This sequence comes from Candidatus Sulfobium sp., assembly GCA_040235385.1. Taxonomy (GTDB): domain Bacteria; phylum Nitrospirota; class Thermodesulfovibrionia; order Thermodesulfovibrionales; family UBA6898; genus JBECKU01. The sequence goes on from JBECKU010000190.1 coordinate 21,857, forward strand.
TCCTGGAGTCGGTACAGCAAACTATAACAAGCGGTGCTTGTACGATGAATGACTGGCCGAGTGCCGCCACCGCCAGTTGCTTCTTTCGTCCGGGGTCCCTTATGAGAATAAATTTCCGCGACTGAAGATTCCCTGCGCTTGGCGCCCATATAAGGGCGTCGGTCAGCTTCATCACCACGTCGTCAGGCAATTCTTGTTCGAGAAAATTCCTGATACTCCTTCTTCCTTTCACGGCGGTAAAGACGTCCATTCTTTTCTCCCGCGAATTAAAACGATGAGTTCGGGTATTCCTCTTAAATAGATACCATGGATGAAATCAAATGACAAGACGCGCATCGGGATAAAGGTGTTGACCCGGATAATGCCGGCCGGATATTTTGTTACAATATAAGAGCAAAAAATTGATGTTGCAGGAGCTTGAACCGGCTTCTGCTCGTTACGGCGTAGCGGCCCTATAACGACTGGCTGGGCAGGAAAAACTTATGAACATTGCAAAAAATCAGGAGGTGCAACGTGAAATCCGGGAGACGTTTTATTCAGTTTGCGGTTTTTTTCGCCTGTCTGTTTATTTTCGCAGGAACATCTGGAGCCCATTGCGATACCCTCGGCGGTCCGGTGGTCGGCGCGGCAAGGACCGCCCTGGAGTCGGGCGATGTCACGCCCGTTCTAAAATGGGTTAGGAAGGACGATGAGCCGGAAATCATCAGCCATTTCAAAAGAACCCTGAAAGTCAGAAAACAGGGGCCTGACGCAAAAGAACTCGCCGATATGTACTTCTTCGAGACCCTGGTCAGAGTCCACAGGGCCGGCGAAGGCGCTCCGTATACCGGACTCAAGCCGGCCGGAGCGGTTGAGCCCGCGGTATTACAGGCCGACAGGGCGCTTGAAGGCGGAAGCGCCGACAAGCTTGTCGGGCTTGTCACTGACGCAGTCAAAGAGGGAATCCACAAGCGCTTTCAGCGTGCTCATGAAACGATGAAACATGCAGATGATAGCGTCGCTCAGGGGCGCGATTTCGTCGAAGCCTACGTCGATTTGACCCACTATGTCGAACGGCTTCATATGCTGGCTGAAGCCCATGAGCCTCACCACGGTGAGGAGAAGATGCACGGTCATGAGTGATTTTCACGTCAATTCATAAACTTTTGTGAGCGAATGGAGGGATATAGTCTCGGAGCTCATTCTCGCTGCGTTCCGAGGCTTTTGCATTTTTATTTAATATAAGACACTGTGGGAATATCGGCAAAAGAAACGCCCGGGGACTATATCCCTCCTGGTTCCAGCTCAAGCGGTGTCAAATTGATGAATGATAACATGGGTCAGAAAAGAGAAGGGCCCGCAAGTTTTTGCAGGCCCTTCTCTTTCTCGTAGTAATCTCTATTGTTTTGTCTTTGGCCCTTCTTTCGGCGTCTGCTTCGCCTCCGTCCCGCTCCAGTTATTCAGATCATGGGCGACCTTGTGGCACTCGCCGCATTTGGGGAACTTTGCCATCATCCCGGCTGGATGGGGCGAGCCATGGCAATCCTGACACTGGGGCACCATCTTGTGCCTTTCCTGATGGCAGAACGCGCAGGCCAGGCCGCTGTGCTTGGTATTGCTGGCACTGAGGAGATCCAGCGCCTGTTGGTGACATGCGCCGCAATCCTTTGAAGGGATTTCAGCAGAATAGGTAACTTCTTTAGGCATATGTGCCTTATGGCATTTCTTGCAGTCGGTAGCCACCATTTCGGTTGAGTGCGGCTGGTGGCATTGAGTACACTGAGGGACCTCCCGATGGACACTGTGGCATGCGGAGCAATCAAGGGCGGTATGCTTGCTCTGGTTCTCCCTGAGTTGCGCGATCTGCTGAGTATGGCAAGTGGTACAGGCATCCGTGACGTTGCCCGCAAATGTAATCTTCAAGGGAGTGTGAGGGTTCTTGTGGCAGGAAAGACAATCTTTCAGTTCGAAATGCGGCTGTCCCATGTGGCACTCGTTGCACTGAGGGATAGGATTCTTTACTGCCGGGGGATGACCGGCATGGCAGCCTAAACAGCCCACCTCCTTATGCTTCCCCCCGGCTTCTGCTATGTCGGCGGGTGGAACGGAATGACACTTGACACAATCTTCATTTGTCAGGCCGGGTGCCGTGTTCTGCGCAGGGGCGCCCGAATAAACCAGGAACACCGAGATCCCTGAGATCAGAAATATTAATGCGACCATAAGATTGCTGCCTTTCAGTGCTTTCATATTTTCTCCTCCTGGTAATTTTTGCGCTATATCCCGTATATAACGCGGT
>JBECKU010000327.1:0-2769 GCA_040235385.1 Candidatus Sulfobium sp.
ACTCGGAGATACTTCCTTTCAACAGCCCCATGAAAAAAGTCAGGGATTTTAATCCGAGCGGGATCATTCTCTCCGGAGGTCCTTCCAGTGTGTACGACAGCGAGGCGCCGCTCCCCGATATGGAGATTTTTGAAATGGGGGTGCCGGTGCTCGGGATTTGTTACGGCATGCAATTGATGGCATATCTCCTCGGTGGGAAAGTCGCCAAAGCTGCTAAGCGGGAATACGGGAGGGCGGAGCTCAGGGTCGACAACGACGAAGATCTCCTGTGGGGGGTCATGCAGAAAACGAAGGTGTGGATGAGTCACGGGGACAGGATAGAACTCCTGCCAGAAGGGTTTTCCATTATCGGACATACGGACAATTCCCCCATCGCCGTGATGGCCGACAGAAGCAGGAAATTTTACGCCCTCCAGTTCCATCCCGAAGTGGTCCATACGGACGAGGGGGTGAGAATACTCAATAATTTTGTCCACACTATCTGCGGGTGCAGCGCTACGTGGGAGATGTCTTCTTTCATCGAATGGTCCGTTGCGGATATCCGTTCCAGGGTCGCCGGAAAGAAAGTGATATGCGCACTCAGCGGGGGTGTCGATTCTTCCGTTGTGGCACTGATTGTGCACAGGGCGGTGGGCGACAACCTGACATGCATTTTTGTCGACAACGGTCTTTTGCGGAAAGGGGAGGGGGAGAAGGTCAGGAAAACCTTTGAGGGACATTTCCATATAAAACTGCTTTATGTCGATGCGAGGGACCGTTTTCTCGGGAAGTTAAAGGGAGTCATTGACCCTGAGAGAAAAAGGAAGATCATCGGGAATGAATTCATCGCCGTGTTCGAAGAAGAAGCAAAAAAAATAACGGATGCCGAATTTCTTGCCCAGGGTACACTTTATCCGGACGTGATCGAAAGCGTCTCGTTCAGGGGTCCCTCCGCGGTCATCAAGAGCCATCACAACGTCGGAGGGCTTCCGGAAGTGATGCAGTTAAAACTGATCGAACCGCTGAGGGAACTTTTTAAAGACGAAGTCAGGATACTCGGTGAGGAACTTGGATTGCCGGAGGAAATCTGCTGGAGACATCCGTTCCCCGGTCCGGGACTTGCCATCAGGTGCATAGGAGAAATCACCGGAGAAAGACTTGATATACTCAAGGAATCCGACGCAATAATTCTTGAAGAGATCAAGGGCGCAGGACTTTACCGGTCTGTGTGGCAGGCGTTCGCTGTGTTGTTGCCGGTGAGCAGCGTAGGAGTAATGGGGGACGAAAGGACATATGAGAGCGTTATTGCCGTTCGGGCGGTGACAAGCCTGGACGGAATGACCGCGGATTGGGCCGACTTGCCTTGTTCATTGCTCGTCCGGATCTCGAACAGGATTATCAACGAAGTGAAGGGCGTGAACAGGGTCGTCTACGATATCACTTCCAAACCCCCGGGTACGATCGAATGGGAATAATTATTAACAGCGGGGCGGGGTTGTAAGGATGCGGGCTGTGGATATCAAAGAGTACATGCGGGAAAAAAGAGAAATTGTCGACTCTTTTTTCCGGAGCCATTACCAGGTAGGCATCAAGCCGCGTGTGCTTCAGGAAGCCATGTTGTACTCCCTTTTCGCAGGTGGTAAAAGGATACGGCCCATTCTTGCTCTCACATCCTATGAGGCCTGTGGGGGCGACTCCAGTGAAATCGTCCCCTATGCGGCCGCGCTCGAACTTATTCATACGTATTCCCTGATCCATGACGATCTTCCCGCCATGGACAACGATGATCTGAGAAGGGGAAAGCCCACGAATCATAAAGTATTCGGAGATGCCGTCGCCATCCTCGCAGGGGACGCTCTCCTCACCGAGGCGTTCAGTATTCTCTCCGACGATTCCCTATGCAGTTCCGTAGATGCCGTTGGTCTCTTGCGCGTTGTGAATGATGTCTCACGGTCCGCCGGAGTCGAAGGAATGGTCGCGGGCCAGGTGCAGGATATCCTGTCGGAAAATTCAGAACCCGATGGTGAGAACCTGCAATTCATCCATAAGCACAAAACGGCCGCACTTATCCGTTCTTCCGTTACGATGGGACCTATGCTTTACGGGTGTTTTGATTTACGGCTCGAAGCCCTGTCATCCTACGGAAACAATTTGGGACTCGCTTTTCAGGTAATCGATGATATCCTGGATGTAGAAGGCAGCACAGAGGAATTGGGTAAAACAGCAGGTTCCGATGAAAGGATAAACAAGTTGACCTATCCGAGTCTCTTCGGCGTCCCTCGGTCCCGTGAAATTGCAGAGAAGCTTATTACGGAAGCCGTCTCCTCGCTCGACGGGTTTTCTTCCTCTGCCGATCCGCTCAGGGAGATGGCTTTTTATCTGCTTAAAAGGAGAAGTTGATGTTTCTGGAACGGATAAATTCCCCGTCAGATCTGAAAAGACTGGATATTTCGGATCTTCCCGTTTACGCGAAAGAACTGAGAGAGTTCATCATCCGGACTGTCTCGCTAAACGGCGGCCATCTTGCCTCGAATCTGGGAGTTATAGAGCTTACTATTGCTCTTCACTATGCCTTCAATTCGCCCCTGGACAAAATCGTCTGGGACGTCGGCCACCAGTCTTACAGCCATAAGATCATCACCGGCCGGCTGAACGATTTTCCCACAATAAGAAAAGAGGGAGGTATTTCCGGATTCCCGAAACGCGAGGAAAGCGAACACGACGCCTTCGGAACGGGACACAGTTCGACATCCATATCCGCGGCCCTCGGGATAGCGGAGGCACGAGACA
>JBECKU010000328.1:0-5464 GCA_040235385.1 Candidatus Sulfobium sp.
ACCGACAGGGCTTATCCCGGAACTCGCGTCCACGACTTTGTTTTCGCTTATGCCGAATTTTCTTGCGAAGCTGTAAATGTCTTTTTCCATTACCCGCCCGGATGTGTCTGGATCTTGGGTGAAATAACCGTGAAGCATAATTGTAATGTCGGAAGTGAATAAATGTAAACACTACACAAATATTGCCGGCATGGGAGATTCGGGATATCGCAGAACCGGGCTCTGCCCCGGACCCCGGATACCTTTCTTGCTCACCCCAAGCAAAGTATCCAAAAGAAGGGATAAAAAGGGGAAAAAACACTGCAAAGGGCAGTCATCCCAAGAGGGCAGACCGAGGTCTGCCCTCATGGGATATGGATAAATTTTTTTTCAGTGCTCTTCTAAAGTCTCATACCCCGTGAACATCGCCTTGATATGTTCAGTCGCCGTATGTCCGAGCGTCGCGAGATACACATGGACGAAGAGGAACGAAGTGAAGAACAGGAAGAGAAGGACATGGACCGTATCGACCATCTTGAGGCCGCCCGCGAAGTTTATCCATCCGGCGAACATTTTTACGTCCCAGAGCATCAGTCCGGACACTATCTGCAGAGGCAGAAGGAGCAACATAATGGCAAGGTATGCCATCTGCTGGAGAGGATTGAACTTGTTGTCCGGAGAACTGTGGTGTGGGTTTTCTTCTCCCAGGAAGATCCCGTATCCGTAATATCTCGCCTGGCGAATGCTTCCCAGAATGAATTTCTTCAGGTTCAGCGGCGGGATATATATCTTTATTTTTCCCGTGACGATATAGAAAACCAGCCACAGGACGAAGTTAAAAAGGACCACAAAACCGGCCGCGTTGTGAATGTCGACCGCGTCCCTGAATGTCATGATTCCCAGTAGCTCACGGTAGCGGATCTGAAGACCCGTGACGATGAGGATGATAAAACTGACCGCATTGATCCAGTGCCATATTCTGACCGGCAGTGGATGAAGATATATCTTTTTCATCTCAGACCTCCTTCCTCTTCTTGTTGTTCCTGAGTTTTCTTGCCTCACGTGCGGGCAGTGTGAGTACACGCAGAGTGATATGGGCTACGGGGACCATCATGCCCCCAAGCACCATCGCGATACCCAGCCAGTCCAGTATCTTCAGTCTGGTGCTTCCCAGGACATAGAACTGTTTCAAAGAGAGGAGAGAGAACATCGAAGCCAGCACCTCCGGCTTTGCCTTATATTGGGCCATTTTCCCATCGGCTTTGACCATGGCTACCGTAACATTCCTGAAGTAATCCGAATCCTGGTAATGACAGTTCTCACATTCTTTGACGGCCTCCTTTTTTACGGAAAGCCGGTGCGCATCCGAACCGTCGTTCACATTCATGCTCCCGAGAAATGTTACCTTTGCCTCTGTCCCTTTTTCATTCAGTTGTTTCACTATATTCCATAGTTCAGCGGAATCGATACCTTCTCCATGGGAGTTTAGCCTATCTGCAAGTTCGCCGCTGGTTGTTCCGAGAAGGGCGGAGATCTCATCTTCCGTAAACGGTTTTCCGGTAGTCTCGTTATACAGTTTGAGATAAATACCCTTTTCCGATCTGGGCGAATGACATGCGGCACAGGCCACTGCACTCAGATGCAATCCCGCATTTGGAAGCCATGCGTCGTGCTTCGACTCGATGCCTTCATGGCATGTAAGGCAAGCGCTGCGGATCTTCTCAGCCATCGCGGTAGTTGCGACCTCATGTGCAAAATGACATGAAGAGCAGAGCGGAGCTTCATGCCGTCCGTTTTGCCGCGCCAAGCCGTGTACGCTTTTCGAGTATATCCCGAAAATGTCCTCATGACATTTTCTGCAGGGTACACCGGCCAATGTGTCATAGGTATCCTTCGGCCCTACTGAATGAAACCCGTGGCAGTCGGTGCATACGGGCGCTTTAGGGTTTCCCTTGATTATCGTTGCCTCTCCAACCTGCAACGAAAGGTTGTAGTGAATGCTCGACTTCACCGCAGTCACTTTGTCCGGATGACATTGACTGCATGCCACGGATACAGCGATCGAGTGAGTTCGGCTGTTCTCGAATGTCTTTGCAGGATGTGACGTCCGGGTGAACTCGCTGTGACAGTCGGAACAGGCATGCCTGTTATGTACCGATGAGCTGAGGATCGACGGGTCTATAAACAGCGACAGTTTTTCTCCGTCGGAGTAGCTTTTGGTAATTTTATGGCTGTGACAGGTAAGACAGTATTGATTGCCGGCTAAGGTGGGTTTCCATTCGGAAATGCGCTTTATGGAGTGAGCGCCGTGGCAATCGGAGCATGGCGGACCGTTTGTTTTGTTTACGAGAAAAGCATGGTTCGGCTTGGCCTGAAGCTGAGCATCCGGATGACAATTTCTGCATGAACCGACGGCCTCGAGGACAAAGGCGCTCCGGCTGTCATAAACGGTGCCGGGGTGGCTATCAAGGGACACCGTCTGATGACAGTCCGTGCAACTGAGAAAACTGTGGACGGTCCCTTTGAAATCGGCTTCGTTGACGAAGACGGATAGTTTGTCTTTGTTCCTGAAGACTTTAGTCATGCCCTCGGATGAGTGACAGGCCATGCACATGCCGGCGTTCTCGATAATGTCCGGCTTCTTTGCTGTCGCGAACTCCGGCAGAGCGAGAAGGAGAGTAAGGAGCGCAATCAACGGCAGAAGCAGGACGTAGATGAGACCGAACAGCGGCCCCAGGAGAACGAACCCGAGCGTGCTTTTCCCTGCTTTGATTTCAGCACTTTCGTCAAACATTTTTATTCCTCCTTTTTTCATGATCGAAACAAAAATAAGACTCTTTTCACCTCCTTTCCTAAAGGTTGGATTTTAAGGCACTCTAAATTTAGAATTATACTTTTTACTCAACATGTCAAGATTTTTTTCATAAATACAGCTTATTCCTCCCGATTAATCGAAGGAATGATTAGATGCCCCGAGCGAGAGCTGACCTAAACTAAAGTTTTAATTTACCACAACCCTTTGGTCCATAATTATGGTTACTAAATTATTTTAAAATTCAAACTTTCCGCCAATAGGCAGCCTGTTTTTTTCAGCTTACTATAAAAAGTAAGAGAAGAAAGCGTTTTGACATTATGACAAGGAGGTGATCGGATGAGCGGGGATAAGACTAAGAAACTGATTTCTGTTTTAATGGAATCTCCCTTGTATATGACATTATCCGTTAAGGAGCGACATGCTCTGCTGATAAGACTGGAAGAGAGTTATCCGATTTCCCCTGATAACGATTACGCAGAATCCGATGCGGGATATGACTCGGGATAGACGGATTTTGTGACTTTACCCGGCAGTCGGCACTGGTTTAAGATGATCGAACTTCAGCAAGGCAGCGAGAATGTTTTTTAAAGATCGCAGAGAAAAAGGGCAGATGGACGAGAGTCGAGATTGAATGGAGTTAGCTTTTTTTCGATTGCGGCGGCCGGGGCGTTGTAGATTGGGAGGAAGAAATGCTTATCAGGGTGATGTATAAGGACGGCACCTATGGCCTGGTTAAAGACCTTGTTCTCGATAAACTGATCCATACCGAAAAAATTATGCAATTTTATCGTTCAGGGCACTGGGTATTTATAGGGCGGGAACCGGTCAGAGGAATGGGCGGCACCGGGACAGGATATAGGAGAAGACAATATGATGCCGATGCCAGCCGCTGACAAGAGTCGGAATTATACTAATGAAGAAAGGAAAATGTGTTTAAAGGCTATGAAAGATATAGTTCACATGGAAGATAAGCGGTCCATCAATGACAGAAGAAGACCGCCGAAGCTATATCTGTCCAGACAATCGATTTTCGGCGGCCGAAGAAGGATGATCAGGAGAGGAGAGGACAGGAAAACACATATTCTTACAGACAACTATGATCCACGGCTGTTCATAACGCTTTTGCTTCTTTTGATGCTGAGCATATCCGATGCTTATTTGACCCTCATACTGGTAAAAACTTACAATGCAACTGAACTCAATCCGATTATGGCTTTGTATTTGGAGCACGGCTGTATTACTTTCTTCCTGGAAAAATTCTTGTTCACTTCTATAGCCGTCTTCATTTTCTGCATCTTGAATCGTTTTGCTATGGCAAGAATCTCCCTGACATTGGCAATAATAATTTATTTCGGAGTAGTTTATTACGAACTGAATATAATGAATAGCTTCGTTCCGTAATTTTTTATATTATGCCTTTTACGGCGGGGGAACTAAATTTTTCAAGATCTTGCAGCGAGTCTACGTCGGAGAGGACGGCTATTTTTTTATAAGTCAGGCAGGACTTGCTGATAAGGGTAACCGTATCTTCCAGCACCTTGTCCGTACTCCATGCAATCCCCCGAAAGATCCCGGGATATAATGATTTCATCCCTATTAAATAATATCCTCCATCGGCGGCCGGACCGATTACTATATCGAAATGGTCAAGTTCCGAAAAAGCACGTTTGATGATGGAACGGTTAAGGTCCGGGATGTCCGCACCAACGATCAAGGCCTTTACCGCGCCGGCCCTGAACAGGTCCGAGAGGGCATTACACATTATTTCGCCGATATCGGAGCCTTTCTGAGGGAGTAACCGTTCGTTTTTCAGCCAACGGGCAAACTCGTTCCTCATCCTTTCCGGCGAGAAGAAGATTGTTCTCTCATAGTCCCCCCCTGACGGACGAGTGTTCTCCAATACGCGCTCTGCCAGAACCCTGCAGACCCGGGCCGCCTCACCTCTTCCGATCTCCTTCGCCAGCCGGGTTTTGACTTTCCCCGGCTCCGGGAATTTGATCGTAATACCTAACATATATTTGTCCCTCATCGGTAATAAAGCCTGGCAAGTGTCCGGGGATCAACACCTATTCTGTACAGCACCATGATCATATGATTCATCAGTGACACGCGTACCCAGCCTTTCTTCGCCCATCTCCTGTCCCGTGTAAATGCTTTCAGGCGTGAAATCTTTAAAGTGCCTGTTTTTTTGAGACGTTCTATTATATCTACATCCTCCATCAAAGGAATGTCCTTATAGCCTCCTATTTTTTCGAAGATGTCTTTTTTGATAAAAAGACCCTGGTCGCCGTAAGGAAGTTTTAAAATAGCGCACCTCAATTTCACCCAGTATTCGAGAAGTCTGTATTTCTTGCCGGGATGAGTTATGGCAAAAGTGAACGCACCGCCTGAACATGAGGGGTCTTCCATTGCGGAGTCAATCTCGCCGGCCCATCCTTTTTCGAGAAATGTATCCGCATGAAGGAATAGAAGGATATCGCCCGAGGCCGCACCTGCGCCCTCGTTCAACTGCAACCCCCTCCCTTTATCCGTCCTGACTATCTTCACGTCCCCGCAATTCATCGCAACCTCTATGGTATCGTCAGCGCTCCCGCCGTCTGCGACGATGATCTCGCAGGGAACTCCTTCCGCCTTGATTCTTTTAACGCATCTGCCGAGATTCTTTTCTTC
>JBECKU010000341.1:0-8918 GCA_040235385.1 Candidatus Sulfobium sp.
TTTTGAGGAAGATGAAGTGCGAGATCTCGAAGTTCAAGATCGACATCACCGGAGAGAGAAATCCGACGCCGCCCCAGTATTATAAGGCCATTGAAATGATCATCCACATTGCCGGTGAAAACATCACCCCGAAAAAAATGGAAAGGGTCATCTCACTCTCGCAGGAAAAATACTGTTCGGTGTACCACTCGCTCCGGAAAGACCTCGAAGTAAAAATCAGCTACGAGATCGAATAAGTAAACAGGCGATTAACCACAGAGGCACGGAGACGCAGAGGAAGCATATTATAAGGCAGTTGCCGGAGCGACCGGGGTGGGAAGTCAAAACCAAATGCAAAGATCAGAATTCTTCATACTGCATTTCTAAGTCTCCGTGCCTCTGTGTCTCTGTGGTTATAGTCCGTTTCTTTGTATAGTATCTATTTTCAAAGCGCCTAAAAGATAAACGTCGCAGGGTCCCTCAGCTTGTGGCAGCGGTTGCAAAGATCTTTTGCCTGTTTTATGCCGATAAACCAAGTGTGGGCCTTATGACAGTCGAGGCATTCAAGACCCGCCCTGACCATGTGAAGGTTGTGCTGTCCAACCCTCGCCTCGTTCCCGTGACAATTCTTCAAACAATCCTGACTCGTCGGTTTTAACTGTCCGTGCGGATGGTGGCAATCGAAACATCTCAGCGTCGCCATGGGACCGTCTTTAGGATAGTCCTTATGACAGGACAGACACCGGTCGTTCGATATCATTTTAGGGGCAGGTTCTCCGTAGCTGTGACATTTCAGGCAGGAAAGGCCCTCCATGCCGAGGCCGTGAATCACTTTGTCCTTGTGGCAGCCGGAGCATGCCTGTTCATTGGGGGCAAAGGTATGCGAAGTACCCGTGTGACACTTGCTGCAGGAGATATTTTCCATAAAGACGTGCCGTGCATGGCCGTAGGATTTCTTCAGGGTCACCGACCCCTGGGCTACATCAGACAAATGGCATTCCTTGCAGGCGTTCCAGGGAGAAATGCGGCCGTGTTTCTGCCGGGTCGATTTGGTCCCCCGAACGACATAAGCGACGAGCATCCTGTTCTGCTCGAGGATGCTCATGACGTGACATTTCTGGCAGGTGAAATCCCGGTGAGGGCTCATCTGCCAGGTCTTGTATGCTTCCTGCATGAGGTGGCATGAAGAGCAGAACTGGGGGTCTTCCTTCGTATACCTGTAATATCTGTAACCTACTATCCCCCCGATTACCGTGACAAGCAGGAGCAACAGAACGATGGCCTTCTGGTTCTCTTCAATAAACTTTGTGCAGAACGAAGATAACGATTTCCTAGACATTCCTCATGAGTTTGGCTTTCGCTTCGGCAACGATCACACCATCGCCCTTCGTGATCCTGGCCGCTGTTTGAATAAGTCTGTTATCAATGTCTCTGACTTCCGCCTCGATAAAGGACCTTTCTCCTGTATAAAGAGGGGCCTTGAATCTTACCACGATCTCGGCAGTGACCGCCTCCGACCCCCCCGCCAGCACGGCCTTTACCATCGCCTCGTCCAAAACGGCTGTAATTATACCACCGTGTACGATACCTTTAAAACCCTGGTGTATCTTCTCTGCGAGAAATTCGGTGAACGCCTTACCTCTTTCATACCGGAACTCGAGCTGCAGGCCCGATGGGTTTCGCGGGCCGCAGGCAAAACAATAGCCGTCGTCATCCAGCCTCAGCGCAGTCATTTGCTGCTTAAAAAGGTGAAAAATCTGTAAAGGAAAAAGGAAAAAATAAAACCCATAACCGAGCCGAACGCGGTCAGAATTCCAAGCACCATAATGAAAACGATAAAGACGATTATGCTGTGGGAGTCGACGCCTAGCGACAGGAAGGTATTCAGGTCCTTCGCGATCGCATCGCGCCAGGTCCCCTGGAAGGTATCGGCGTAGAGTGAGTCCAGGAGGATCGATATGGTGAGACTCAAGATGCCGCCAATAATAGCGCCGAAGAGGAGGAACTTTTTGGCTTTTCTTGTGTCTTCCATCCGGGGTTTATTTGTTCATCAAATCGAGAAATTCCTTGTTGCTCTTCGTCCCGCCGAGTTTGCCCATTAAAAACTCCATGCTCTCGACTGTGCTTAAAGGGTTGAGCACCTTCCTGAGAATCCACATCCTGTTGAGTATATCCCTGTCCACGAGGAGCTCCTCCTTCCTCGTGCCCGAGCCGTTGATATCGATGGAGGGGAATATCCTCTTGTCGACGAGCTTTCTGTCGAGATGAAGTTCCATATTGCCCGTTCCCTTGAACTCTTCGAAGATGACGTCATCCATTCTGCTGCCGGTATCCACGAGTGCTGTCGCCATGATTGTCAAGCTACCCCCGGTTTCGATATTCCTCGCCGCCCCAAAAAACCTCTTGGGTTTCTGAAGTGCGTTCGAGTCGAGACCGCCGGACAATACCTTGCCGCTGGTGGGCATTATGGCATTATATGCCCGTGCAAGACGGGTAATGCTGTCCAGAAGGATCACGACATTTTTTTTGCTCTCGACAAGGCGCTTGGCCCTTTCGATTACCATCTCGGACACCTGGCAGTGCCTCTGTGGGGGCTCATCGAACGTCGAGCTTATGATCTCGGCCCCGGCGACCTGCCGTTTCCAGTCCGTCACTTCCTCCGGACGCTCGTCGATGAGAAGAATAATGAGATGCACGTCCCTGTGGTTTTTCTTTATCGCCTTTGCGATCGACTGAAGGAGCATCGTCTTGCCTGTCCTCGGTGCGGCAACGATCATCCCTCTTTGTCCCATACCGATCGGCGTGATCAGGTCCATCACCCTTGTGGAATAATCAGCGGCGTCATATTCGAGCTTTATCCTTTCGGTCGGATAGTAGGGGATAAGGTTGTCGAAGAGCGGTCTTTTGATGTTGGTATCGGGAGATCCGTGGTTGATGGCCTCGACCTTCAGAAGAGCAAAATATCTCTCGGACTCCTTCGGCGGCCTGATCTGGCCTGAAACGAGATCGCCCGTTCTGAGGTTGAACCTTCTTATCTGGGACGGCGATACATATATGTCATCGGGGCCCGGCAGATAACTGTAGTCCGGAGAACGCAGAAAGCCGAAACCGTCCGGTAGAATCTCCAGCACGCCCGCAGAAAACACATTCCCGGTCTTCTCGGCCTGCGCCTGAAGAATTGCGAATATCAGGTCCTGTTTTCGTAAGCCGGCCGCGCCTTCTACTTTAAGCTCCTTGGCGACATCGGTCAATTCGTCAATGGTTTTTTCCTTTAGTTCGGAAATAGAGATGTTTCCCATGTTATGCTCCTCGCGAGGGTTTTGTTTCGTTAATTGTCTACGTTTTAAAATGTGCGTTTTTATCAGTTCAGTCTAGTTAGGATATAAATTTCCCGGTAGATTCTTGTCTCTCTATGAGGGATTTGTAAATAAAGAAGAATTAATCTCACTAGTAAAATACTAAATGTCAAATATCTTTGTCAATATTTTTTGGGGAAATTAACCCTTCGGGAGAGTCGATACATTATAAAGCGGGGCTCCGCCCCGGACCCCGCATACTTTTCTTGCTCGCTCCAATAAAAGTACGCAAAAGAAGGGCGCCCCGACGAAAATTTCACCCTGCGGGCCGGTCTGCTCGGTCAGGTGCACTAAATTTTGGGAACTCGCTCCGCTCAGACAGCCCAAAATTCTTAACGCGCCCCCTCGGTCGCAGCCCTGAAATTTTCGAAGGGGTAATCTAAAAAAACCAGGACCCTAAGGCAATCCTGTCTTGGAGCCCGCCTTATATGGACGCACCTGTCCAGCGGGACTTATGGTAATGCTCAGTTAGCTTAAGAAGGGATTTCTTGTTCCTCCCCTTAAGGTAAGGGGAGGTTAGGAGGGGTTATGACGTTTCTTTTTCATTGAAGCCCTTGCAAGGGAAGGCAAGGCGCGGTCCTGCTTTACAAAGAAGCCTGCGGAATGGTAGATTTCATCGTGAAATACGGAGCAAAAGCCATAAGAGAAGCCGGCCTTGAGATGTGGGACAACCCTTCCCCGGAACGGGATTATGAAATCAATATCACTTTTCCGGAATTCACTTGTCTCTGCCCAAGATCGGGTTATCCCGATTTTGCCATTATCGATATCAACTATGTCCCGTCAAAAAAAATCGTCGAGTTGAAATCTCTGAAATTATATCTGAATTCTTTCAGGAACTTGTGCATCTCTCACGAAGAGGCGACCAACCGGATTTATTCCGAACTCTCAAGGAAGCTGAAACCCAGATTCCTCGAGGTCATAGGGGATTTTAATCCTCGTGGCAACGTCAAGACGGTGGTCAGGGTAAGCTCTGAAGACAAAAAGAAACGAAAATAGTCAGCCATCGGTAACCTTTCAGGGCCGGGGACAGTCCCTATTCGGAGCCTGCCACGAACAACTTGATTCGCTCGGGGACCCATTCGCCTAAACAAGTTCGGGGACTCCGTTTCACTTCGTCCGCAAATTGGGACAGTCCCCTCAGGCGATGTCCAGCCACAGGATCACTAAGCTTCAACACCATGAGCTGCAAGCTATGAGCTAAGCCGCGGACTTCGCCCGTTCGATGAATAGCCTGACTTTCAGGCGGTCTTTCTTCCCTTTGGAAAGTTCGACACCGCTGCTCACATCGACGGCATAGGGCCGGACAAACCGTACGGCTTCAGCAACGTTATCAGGAGTAAGCCCCCCCGCGAGAATAATCCTCCCGAACTGTTTTGCCTCTTTCGCTATGTCCCAGTTGAAGATGAGTCCGGTACCCCCAAGCTTGTCAGGTGCATATGCGTCCAGAAGAAAGGCGGAGACGAGGTCACTGAATGCTTCAAGGGATGAAAGACTCTCAAGGGACTTGACTCTTATCGCCTTGATTGTCCGGCGAGAGAGAGAGCATGATTCCGGGGATTCATCCCCATGAAGTTGTATGAGGTCGATGCCGCATTCCAGAACGGTCTTATCGATCTCTTCAGCAGGTTCATTCACAAATACTCCCACGGTCTGGACGAAGGATGGAAGTTTCCTGATTATGGCCGCCGCTCGGACGGGAGAAATGTAACGGGGACTGTCCTTGAAGAAAACAAACCCCAATGCGTCGGCCCCGCAATCGACGACGGCCTGTGCGTCTTCAGGATTCGTAATACCGCAGATCTTGACTTTGACCATTAGTTTCATACCGGCGGCCGTTTTTGCGACCACCGGCATTATTTTAAAAATAAAATCAGATTACCGGCAACTTAGCCAGTGCTTCCTTGATCCTTTCATCAGGGTACTCGTAATCGACGAGCTTGCCCGCAAGGAAATCCTCATAAGCGGTCAAGTCCAGATAACCATGCCCGCTGAGGTTGAAGAATATGGTCTTTTCCTTCCCTTCCTCTTTGGCGATCAAAGCCTCATCGATTGCCGCCCTGATCGCGTGTGAGGTCTCGGGTGCGGGTATGATGGCCTCTGTCTTGGCAAACTGGATCGCCGCCTCGAAGACTGACGTCTGTCCGTATGCCACGGCTTCTATCAGTTTGTCTTTATAAAGCTGGCAGAGAAGAGGGGCATCAGCATGATATCTCAGACCTCCGGCATGGATTCCCGGCGGGACAAAATCATGGCCGAGGGTGTACATCATGAGAAGCGGTGTGAGTCCGGCCGTGTCTCCGTAGTCATATCTGAATTCACCCTTTGTCAGCGTAGGGCATGATATCGGTTCCACGGCGACTACTCTCAGTTGCTTACCGTTTATCTTGTCGTGGAGGAAAGGAAAACTCACCCCTCCGAGATTGCTTCCACCGCCGCAGCATCCAATGATTACGTCAGGGTAGTCTCCCACGAGTTCGAATTGTTTTTTTGCTTCAAGCCCGATCACCGTCTGGTGAAGAAGGACATGATTGAGGACGGAACCGAGCGCATAATTGGTGTTGTCGTGAGTAGCCGCGTCTTCAACGGCTTCCGATATGGCGATTCCCAAACTTCCGGGGCTGTCCGGGTCGCCTTCGAGGATCTTCCTACCTGAATTCGTGAGATCGGTAGGGCTGGCGTGGACGGTCGCGCCCCACGTCTCCATGGCTATCCGGCGATAGGGTTTCTGGTTATAGCTGACCTTCACCATGTAGACGGTAACCTCGATCCCAAAGAGGCTTCCTGCGAGAGCAAGAGCGGAACCCCATTGCCCGGCGCCGGTCTCCGTCGCGATCCTTTTGATCCCGGCCTCTTTATTGTAATATGCCTGCGGGATGGAGGTGTTAGGTTTATGACTCCCCGCCGGACTCACTCCTTCGTATTTATAATAGATCTTTGCCGGCGTCTTGAGGGCGGCTTCGAGCCGGTGCGCCCTGTAAAGAGGCGAAGGCCTCCAGAGGCTGTAAATATTCAGCACCTCCTCGGGGATCGGGACCCACCGTTCCGTCGATACCTCCTGTTCGATCAGCGCCATCGGGAAAATAGCGCTGAGGTCCTGGGGACCGACAGGCTGCTTTGTGCCCGGATGGAGCGGAGGTTGGGGGGGATTGGGCATGTCAGCCATGATGTTGTACCACTCTTTGGGTATGTCTCTGTCCGGGAGTATCACCTTAGTCTCTTGCATATCTCTCCTCCTGAGTAAATTCTTACAAGCCTAATCTGAGAGAATATCTCTAACATCTAAAAAATTTATTCACTGCGGAGGCGCAAAAGTCGCGAAGGTTTATCCGCCTCCTGTGGATTAAGATAATTATATTTTCCGGTGAGAGGCCGGAAAATCAATACTCCAGTCTCTGAGATCTCCGAAATGTCGGCTTATATATTTCCGCCCTCTCAGCGGAGATATATAATTACTCTCCGCGCTCTTTGCGTATCCGTGGTGAAAATGTCTTTCTTCCGTCTTTTCGCTCACTTAGTGAGTTCTTTCAAAATATGCACAACCTTTAAAGTTAAGATAGCACAAAATCTCTACAAATTGGCAGTCATGTTCACGATCAGGGGCAAGGACAAAGCAGGTCGGCTTCGTGTTTGATCGCGATGGCCGTATCTGCTTCGATGCCGCTTCTTCTTATAAATTCATGCTCTTCCATCTCAGCGATATCCTGGGCAAGCACAAAATCATTCTTAAACAGAACTGACAGATGCCTCTTCGAAGCAGAGGGCAGGATTGTCACCGGATACAGTTTTTGTTCCTCTATCATCTTCTCCAGGCTTTCTTTGTCAGGATATTTCCAGCTTGTGATCATAAGTCCCGTACATTCACCATATTTAATCGCATCGCTTGTACATCTTGTATTTGTGATCAGCCAGCCTTTGTGCACTTTTGCGCTGTGTCCGGGTATCAATTCGCAGGCTTTTCTGATATCTTCGAACCTCGAATGGACATAGAGTGCGGTCTTTACGTCGGTGGGTTTGCCTGCGGTCCCATGATATTTACATTCGATGACGAAATGTTCGTCATCCCGGCTTCCCAGGACGTCCACTTCATGATTCACACAAAATCCCTTCATTATCAGGTTGGTCTCAGCGGAGTATCCATGCCCCTTTAAGATCCTGGCCACATATTGTTCGAACCGATAGCCTGCGGGACCCAGGGCGTAGAGAGCTTTTTTCAAAGAATATCTTATCCCGGACGCCTTGTTATATCTCCGCAGATATTTCCTTGCCAGCCGGTAGATTGTTTTTGTGTCGGCCGGAGGAGATATCTCCTTTTCGACCCGGTCCGCAATATCCGCCGCTGCTTCGGGGGTCGCGCCAGAACGCCTGAGCGAATCCTCAAGCTTCTGCCGGTCGAATTCTTCGCTCACACCCGAAGACTTTATAACGGTATCGGCCATCAGGGATGCATTTTACACTATAAACGCGGTTTGTGAAAATACTCTTTCTTATCCTGTGCTATAATTTTTTATAAAATATGAGAGAGAATATCTCTCATTAAAAAAAGTTTTTTTCACCGCAGGGGCGCAAAGAGCGCAGAGGTTAAGATAATTTTGTTTTTCCGGTGAGAGGCCGGAAGACAAAATACTTTAGGCTTCGGCAATGCTAACAATTAACCCTCGGGGAGGTCTTATGAAACTGAATCACGATGTGCTTGCCTTGATAGGGAATACTCCTCTGGTAAAGATCAATCACATGGCGTCCGCTGAAGACGCCGAAATATGGGCTAAAATCGAGGGGAATAACCCGGGGGGTTCGGTGAAGGACAGGATCGCTCTCTGGATGATCGAGAGCGCCGAGAAAGAAGGTAAACTGAAACCTGGCAGCACCGTGATCGAGCCCACGAGCGGCAACACCGGTATCGGCCTTGCAATGGTGGCAGCGATCAAAGGGTACCGTCTCATTCTCACCATGCCCGAGACCATGTCCATGGAAAGGAGACAGCTCCTTCAGGCATTCGGAGCGGAGATTGTGCTCACCGAGGGGAAAAAGGGAATGAAGGGGGCTGTCGAGAAAGCCGACGAAATATTCCGTTCATCGAAAGATTATTTCATGCCCCAGCAATTCGAAAACCCCGCTAATCCCGAGGTCCACAGTAAGACCACCGCACTGGAAATCCTGGATGCCCTGGGAGAAGCCCCTGACGGATTTGTCTCAGGCGTGGGTACGGGCGGCACAATTACCGGCGTGGGAGAAGTATTGAGAAATAATAAGAAAGATATATGGATCGCCGCTGTCGAACCCGCCGCTTCCCCGGTATTGTCCGGAGGCAGCCCCGGCCCCCACAAGATAGCCGGCATCGGGGCAGGTTTCGTGCCCCCTGTCCTGAACACAAAAATTTATGATGAAGTCATCACCGTGGCGGATACTGACGCGGCAGATACCGCCAGGACACTCGCAAAAAAAGAAGGGGTCCTGCCAGGCATTTCCTCCGGCGCGGCCATGTTCGCAGCCCTCAGGGTGGCGAAAAAGCTGGGAAAGGGAAAGAAGGTCGTCGTTATTTTCCCCGACAGGGGCGAACGCTACCTGAGCACGGGCTTGTTT
>JBECKU010000028.1:0-5118 GCA_040235385.1 Candidatus Sulfobium sp.
GAAGGGGTGCGCACCGTCACACCGGACGCGGTCCGTTCTCTCCATGCAGAGACGCTCCGGCTTAGCCGTCTGGTTGATGATCTCTACCAGCTTGCGCTTTCCGACCTCGGCGCATTGACTTACCGCAAAGAGGATTTTGATATCGCGGAGATTCTCAGGGAGGCTATAGAGCCTTATAAGGCTGAGTTCAGTGGCAAGAGTATTGCGCTTGATACAGACATTGCACAGGGTCTGAAACCTTTCGTCTTTGCCGACGCCGAGAGGATGAACCAGCTCTTCTCAAATCTCCTGGACAATTCATTGAAATACACTGATCCGGGCGGAAAGCTGGTTATCCGGCTGACGTGTCATGACGGTCTGGCAACAGTTGATTTCGAAGACTCGGCCCCGGGAGTGGCAGGGCCGGAAATGGAGAACCTCTTCGAAAGACTCTACCGGGTGGAAGGCTCCAGGAGCCGGTCATCGGGCGGCGCAGGGCTCGGCCTCGCAATATGCAGAAACATCGTCGAGGCCCACGCAGGGACCATCTCGGCGAACCCTTCGCCTTTAGGAGGTGTTCTGATGAGAGTCACTCTTCCGGTTTCCGGCGACTGCTCATGAGCGGGAATATTCTCATTGTCGAAGACGAGCCGAAACTGGCAAGTCTGCTTTCGGATTACCTGAGGTCGGCAGGATTCGAACCTTTTCTGCTGTCGGATGGATCGGAGGTTGTGCCCTGGGTTCGTGAACGCGGGCCGGACCTTATTCTGCTCGACCTGATGCTGCCGGGACGCGACGGCATGGAGGTCTGCAAGGACATCCGTTCATTTTCCCGCGTGCCGATTATCATGGTGACCGCCCGGGTTGAAGAGATAGACCGCCTGCTGGGGCTTGAACTCGGGGCCGATGACTACATCTGCAAGCCCTTCAGCCCGCGGGAAGTAGTTGCAAGGGTCAAGGCTGTTCTTCGGCGCACGCGCGACGGACGGGTAGTTATGGCAAAGGGACTGGTCCTTGACGAACGCCGCTATAGGGCCGCGCTGCACGGTCGCGACCTCGGACTTACCGCGGTAGAGTTCAAGCTGCTGGAGATGCTTGCCGCCGATCCCGGCCGCATTTACGGGCGTCAGCAGCTTATGGACAAGATATACCCCGACGAGCGCATCGTCAGCGACCGGACTATAGACAGCCACATAAAAAAATTGCGGAGAAAGATAGAGGCGATTGACCCCGAAGCGCAGCTCATCCATTCAGTCTACGGAGTCGGATACAAGTTCGAGCCCGAGCCCACGTAAACACGGGCCACCTGTTGGCGATTGAGCTTCCGGCTTCTGTCAGAATTCTCCGGGAGGGACGATTATCTTCATCTTCGCCAGGGCGATGATGAGGGTTGTATACGCTATTGAAATGGCGAGATCCTTGAGGAAATCTTTCCTTGAATATCGACGCTTATCATTACCTTTTTGGGCGATTTTTTCGATTCCCTTGTGCAGCAGGACGAAGCCGGCGATATTGGTTACCCAGTAAAAGAAAACAAGCGCAGGCACAAAGAGTGGACGGTCCAACAGACTTATCAGCCAGGCGAATCCATATGCGATGGGGATATTGATGAAGGCGTCATTCCACCACGAAAGGGGCGAAAGCAGGTATCCGATCACGCCGAGAATACCGCCTGAAAAAAGCTTTCTGTATCCGTGCGATCTCATTTTTGCATTCCGTAAGAAATATATTATCTCAAAAACATCTGTGGACAGATACAACTTCTTCTTCTTTTTACCTGATACGGATCATGCTAGAATAGGGCATTGACTATGATACTGCATCAGCTGCTGATCCATAACTTGAAAAAAATCGTTATTGTTTTAGGAATGCTTTTTTTTCTGTTCCCTGTACCTGTTTCCTGCAAAGGAAAGGAACTGCAGGGCAGCGGTATGCCGGTCCATCATGATATAAAGGTAAGGTTGTATCCCGATGAAAATCGGCTCCAGGCGGAAGACATGATGACCCTGCCGGAAGGCGCTCCGTCCGAATTCAGGATTTATATTCATAAGGGTCTCGATCCGTTTACTTCAACACCGGGCGTGCAGTTATCCCGAAAAGATGAGGAAGAATACGGGGTCCCGGTTGAATCGTTCACAGTGAAACTGCCACCCGGCGTTCACACTTTCGTTCTCGGATACGGAGGTGTCATCGACCATCCCCTGGAGCCGGTCGGCAAGGAACAGGCCAGGGGTTTCAGTGATACTCCCGGCACAATTTCTGATAAGGGGGTCTTCCTCTCAGGCAGCTCTTTCTGGTATCCTGCACTCGATGGGGGATTTATTACATTTACCGTAAAAGTCGAGTTGCCTTCCGGATGGGACGCGGTAAGCCAGGGAGGACGGACACTGCATGAGAAAAAGGAAACGGGGACGAAGGTAATCTGGGAATCCCCTGAGCCCCAGGAGGGTATATACCTGGTGGCCGCGCAATTTACCGAATATACCCGACCCGCGGGAAAGATACTGGCCATGGTATTTCTCAGGACCCCCGACCCCGGTCTTGCTGAAAAATACCTTGATGCTACGGCCCGCTATATAGATATGTACGACGGACTCATCGGGCCTTATCCCTACGGCAAGTTCGCGCTCGTCGAAAATTTCTGGGAAACCGGGTTCGGAATGCCTTCATTCACCCTCCTCGGACCGACTGTGATACGGCTGCCTTTCATCATTAACTCGTCATATCCTCACGAGATACTTCACAACTGGTGGGGAAACAGTGTCTACCCCGATTACACTTCCGGTAATTGGTCGGAGGGTCTTACCGCCTATCTCTCGGACCACCTTATCAAGGAACAACAGGGAAATGGCGCCGAATATCGGCTGTCCGTCCTCCAGAAATATGCTGATTATGTGCTGAGCGGCAGGGACTTTCCTCTCACCGAGTTCCGGTCCCGACACAGTTCCCCATCAGAAGCCGTTGGGTATGGAAAGTCGCTCATGTTTTTCCATATGCTCCGTAGAGAATTGGGAGACGAGATATTTAAAGAAGTGCTTTGGGACTTTTATCGCTCGAACAGGTTCCGTGTGGCGGGTTTCTTCGATCTCGAAAAAAGCTTTGAAAAAGTGTCCGGAAAAGATCTCGATGCCGAATTCGATCAGTGGATCGAGAGGGAAGGAGCGCCGAAGCTTAATATCTCGGAGGCGAAGGTTTTAAAAGATGAAAACGGCTTTATCCTCAGGATAGTTCTGAATCAGGTCCAGAGAGGAGACGTTTATGATCTGCGAGTTCCGTTCGCCGTCACTCTCGCCGGCCGGGACCGGGCTTATCAGTCGGTCGCGGCTGTGAATAAAAAGAGGTCTGAGTTTTCAGTGGAGCTTCCGACGCGGCCTCTAAGACTGGACGTCGATCCGGAATATGACGTCTTCCGCCGGCTCGACCGGAAGGAGATACCGCCCGGAGTGTCCCAGGCTTTGGGTGCTAAAAAATTGCTCGTAGTCCTTCCCTCTTCGCCGGACGAGGATATGGTTCACGCATATCGTAATCTTGCCGTTTCGCTTGCCAATTCCGGCCCTGACGAAGTTGAGATCAAATCCGACGGAGATATTACGAAATTGCCCTCTGACCGAGCGGTCGCTATCCTGGGATGGGAGAACCGATTCTTGAGACAGGCTACAGGCCCTCTGTCCCGATATGACGTAAGCATCGGAGAAAGAAATGTCCGCATCGCGAAGACAGATTACCGCAGGGATGATCATTCGTTTGTCCTTGCTGCGAGGGACCCGGAAGTCCCGGATAATGCTATCATTTTCGTTGCAGGCAGTAGCGCCGAGGCCCTGCCGGGACTTGGGCGAAAGCTCCCCCATTACCATAAATACAGCTATCTTGTTTTCCAGGGGAATGCTCCTGAAAACATAGCGAAAGGCCGCTGGACGGTCGTTGATTCGCCGATGACGGTCTTTCTTTCCGGCGAGGGCGAACCGGGGGTTGAGATGGCGACTCTCGCTCCTCGTCGGCCACTCATTTCTCCCACTGCCGTTTTTTCTGAAGAACGGCTGATGGAAACGGTCCGTTTATTATCGGGTGATGTGATGAAGGGCCGCGGTATAGGGACACCCGAACTCGACCGTGCTGCGGAGTATATCGCCGGGAAATTCAGAGATGCCGGTCTCAGACCGGGGGGTGACAACGGGAGTTACTTTCAGACATGGGAAGAGAGGGAAAGAGAAGGGCAAGTTGTTGCCATGAAGAACGTTATCGGAGTGATGCCCGGGACCAGGCAAACTCTTTCAGGACAAAGCGTCGTGGTGGGCGCCCATTACGACCATCTGGGTTCCGGCAGTCCGGGAGTCAAAAAAGCGAATGTCGGGAAAATCCATAGCGGCGCTGATGACAATGCGAGCGGGGTGGCGGTGCTGGTTGAACTCGCCCGCGTGCTCGGGAAAGGCCTGAAACCGGACCGGACCATCGTCTTTGCCGCCTTTACAGGTGAAGAGACAGGAAAAAAGGGGTCGAAATATTATGTGGATCATGAAAAACAGTATCCAGTCGGGAAGTGTATCGGCATGGTGAATCTCGATACTGTAGGCCGACTGGGACAGAAAAAACTCCTTGTGATAGGAGCCGGCTCGGCAGAGGAATGGGTCCATATATTCAGAGGAGCAGGCTATGTTACCGGGGTTGAGATGGAGACCGTGACGGAGGAACTTGATTCCAGCGACCAGACGAGCTTCCGGGAAGCCGGCGTTCCCGCAGTCCAGCTTTTCACCGGCCCCCATCTTGATTATCATGCGCCGACGGATACGCCGGACAGGATCGATGCCGCCGGCCTGGTCAAAGTCGCTTCAGTAGCTAAAGAGGTGGTAGAATATCTCTCGTCCCGTAAGGGACCTTTGATGTTAACTACTGGACAGGAAAGAGGCAAGTCGTCCGGTCCCAAAGGTCGCCGGAAGGTCAGTCTTGGAACCATTCCTGACTTTGCGTTCAGCGGGGAGGGATGCAGGATCTCAGGCGTGGTGCCCGGTTCGCCTGCCGAAACATGCGGGCTGAAGGAAGGAGATATTATTACACGGATAAACGAGCAAAGGATAAGAGGGCTTAAGGACCTTTCCGAAGTCCTGAAATCATTATCTCCGGGAGATCCGATATCCGTTACGT
>JBECKU010000219.1:0-5621 GCA_040235385.1 Candidatus Sulfobium sp.
GAATCCCTGGGAATAAAGCCTTTTTTATCAGTAAGTTACCTACAAACAGCTCCCTCAAGGTGGAAATAAAGAGGCAAAAGCCTCGGAGCGCAGCGAGCCTGCCTGCCGGCAGGCAGGAATGAGCGAAAGTACTGTGCATCGCCTTACGCTGACCTCAGTTTGTGAATAATATGGGACAGGTGTCGAAAGGCTATGAAACTATTGCGTAGATTTCAGGAAATTATGAGTGGCGAGGTTAATGAACGGTCAAAAAAGGACGTTTTCATCATCTGTCGGTTATTACTGTTCTTCCGCTTTTTCCTTCAATCTGTCGAGACAGGATACCAGGTCAATTCCCGGTCCCAGCACTCCTTTCCATAGGTCTCCGAGTTTCTCAACTCTTCGCATAATTGTTTTCATGTTAAATTTCATAGGGTCAAGCCCCGGGACCACCTCTTGCCATTTCAGTGGTATAGACACCGGCGCGCCGGAACGGGGCCTGAGCGAATAAGGGGCTGCCACGGTCTGCCCCCTGCGGTTCTGGAGATAATCCAGGTATACCCGGTGACGGCGCCTGCCCGGAAGGCGCTCGACGCTTGTCGTCTCAGGAAGGCGGGAATGGACCAGGAGGGCGATAAGTCTCGCAAATTGCTGCGTCTGGGCATAAGTATACTGAGCACCCAGCGGGACATATATGTGGAGCCCCGTTGCGCCGGAGGTCTTGCAGAAACTCCCGGCGCCCGCGCCGTCAAGGACTTCCCGTGTAGCCCTCGCCGCCTCGATCACATAGTCGAAGGACGCATCCAGAGGATCGAGGTCGATCACCAGGTAGTCCGGCCTGTCGAGGCTTTTCATTCTTGAATTCCATGGGTTGATTTCGATGCAGCCAAGGTTCCCGATAAAGACGAGAGTGGCCTCATCCTCGCAGATCAGATAGGTAATATCCCTTTTTTCCGTCTCGGAATGTATCGTCACCCTGGGCACCCATTCAGGTACTATGCCCGTTATATTCTTCTGGAAAAAACTCTTTCCGTCGATGCCGTCGGGATGTCGGTTGAGAGATTCGGGACGTCCTTTTAGATAGGGCAGAATGATATCGGCCGTCTCACGATAATATTCAATAAGGTCTCTCTTCGTATATCTCTTTTCAGGCCAGAAGATCTTATCGAGGTTGGTAAGCCGAAGGTCCCTGTCTCCTATAATGATCGTGCTCTGTTCTGCATCTGGACTGAAAAGGGGCTTGTCGGCCTTATCATGTAAGATAAAGGACCTCTCCCTCCTTACATCTTCAGGATCTTTGTCTTCCCTGAGACCGAGAAAGACGGGCTGGCGCATATACCCGTCCTTTGTCCACTCGGCGAACCTGATCTCGCAGACAAGTTCAGGCCTTACCCATGTCACCGGCGCATTTACCGGAGGCATCTCACTGAAGGGAGATTCATTCTGAATGCGGGGCCTGAGTTTCTGTTCCAAAAAAGTCTTCAGTTCCTCGTCCGTAAATCCTCCTCCGGAATGGCCTATATAAACGAGTTTTCCGTCCTTGTAGGCGCCCAGAACGAGCGAACCGAAGCCTTTTCGCCCTCCCCTCGGCCTGGTAAAACCACAGATTACAGCCTCCTGTCTGAGGTAGGTCTTCACCTTCAGCCAGTCCCTCCCCCGCACGCCTTCCCGGTAAATGCCCGATGCCTTCTTGGCCAGCATGCCTTCGACACCCTTATCAGACAAAAGGCGGAAAAAAGAGGTCCCCTTGTCTTCAATGTGGTCGCTGAATTTTATATTCCCGGTTTGAGGAAGGATCTTCTTGAGAATATCTTTTCTACGTATGAGGGGCAATCCCCTTAAATCGTATCCGTCAAGATAGAGCAGGTCGAATACGTAATACACGAGAAGGCCCCTACCGGTCCGCATATAATTCTGAAGAAGCTGAAAGCCGGCCCTGCCCGATTCGTCGACTGCAACGATCTCGCCGTCGAGGATCGCCGTAAAAGGCAGTCTTTCGAGGGAGCGGACTATTTCTCCAAATTTATCTTCCAGGGATTTGTTGTTTCTCGAATAGAGATTCACACCTCCTTCACAGATCTCCGAAATGGCCCTGTATCCATCCCATTTCACCTCGAACAGCCATCCGGGACGGTCAAATGGCTCCTCCACCAATGTAGCAAGCATCGGTCTGATCCTGTGGGTAATCGGCCTCTTTTTTGAGCCTTCGATTTCAGACAGCGCGAGGTCTTCGATTTCAGGCTGGATATTGCGGGGTTTTGACAGGCGCTTTTTTCCGGAACCGGCTCTTTTCTTCTCAGCCCTCGCCCGCATGTTCATCCTAATCCGTCAAAGCTCGGAACGAGTCGTTCAGTGTTCTCAGCCTTCATTTCCGTGCAGGCGGGAATCCACGTCCCTTTTTTAAAAACAGTGGATTCCCGATTACTACCTCGGGAATGACGATAAAAATCGGATTTTCTCAAGATCTTCTATGTAAGGGGTTTAATGCCGCACTACACTCGTTCCATTATTTCTTTCCGCCCACTACTTTCAAATGGGGCCTCTTTTTTTCCCCAGTCTCTTTCTTCCGTGCCTGATCGAGACTCTCCCTGAGCTTTGCCATAAGGTCGACGACGCCGGCTTCCGGGGGCTTCTCTTTCCTTACCTTCCGCAGTTTACCCTTGGCCTTTTCCTCGATGAGCTGTTTCAATTCCTCTATATAAGTGTCATGATATTCTTCTGGTTGAAAGGGTTCGGCGAGCTGGTCGATAAGCTTGATCGCCATATCTAGTTCCTTCTTCGACACTTCTTCTTCCGGCAAGTTGAGTCCTTCAGGTTTTATCACTTCCCTGTCGTACCTCATCTGGTCGAGGATGATGACATTTCCCTCGGGCTTCAGGATACCGAGATGCTCGCGGGTCTTCAGGACATAGCGGGCGACGCCGACCCTCCCCGATCTCTTCAGGGCTTCTCGGAGCAGGGCGTAAGCCTTTTTGGCTTCTTTAGCGGGCTCTATATAGTAGGGTTTCTCAAGATACTTCGGATCGATCCCGGATTGATCAGTAAAATTGAGGATCTCGATGGTCTGCGTCTTCTTGACGTTTGCCCGTTCGAAATCTTCGTCCTGGAGGATAACGTAATCGCCTTTTCGATATTCGTATCCCTTGACGATATCCTCATAAGGCACCTCTTCGCCGGTGGCGCGACAGACCCGGGCATAACGGATCGGGCAGAGATCACCCTTCCTCAGCATATCGAGATCAAGCGTACTCTCCTTCACTGCGGTGTACAATTTTACCGGGATGTGGATAAGGCCGAAACTGATAGCCCCTGACCAAATTGGCCGCATATTCTCCTCTCCTTCCGATTGGTACTTCTCATTTTCCCACTTTTTAGAAGAGGTTTCAACGGCAGATGTCAGTGGAGCTCCTTCAATTGTGACGGCCAGGAGCGCAATTGTTCCGCGATCTCTTCTGTCAGGCACGAAAGGGAGTCGTCTCTCGCGCCGAACACGGCGAAAGTGTCCCACCCGCCGGAGAGGAGCCCGAAGATTTCACTGCGGTCATTGACTGCAACCACGATTCTACCTGAAGAGGAGATCCCCTCTGCAAGATCCCTGCTGGAAATATCGCGAGAAGCCGTCCCGCCCGCATAATAAATAGGCAGGAGTATGAGAATATCGCCTTCTCTGAGGTTCCTGCTGAAGACGTCGATATAGCCGTCCTTCATCAGCCTGGCAGGACCGAAGCCGTGAGGCTGGAATATATAACAGATCCTTTTCGACATTTGCTTCAGGGTGTGCATGAGACTCGCTATCTTATGCGGATTATGAGCATAGTCATCAAGGACCAGATATCTGTCGTCGTCCAAATGGACATCGAATCTCCTTTCGATCCCCCTGAACTCCGGAAGCTTTTTTGCGATCCGGCCCGGAGGGAGGTCCATTTCAGAAAGAAGCGCAATACATGCCAGTGAGTTATAAAGGTTGTGCCTGCCGGGAAGAAGGGTTCTGAACTTTACACCTTTTACCCGGAATACCGTTTCCCTGGGACTATACTCTACGTCCGTCGCCTTATAGTCGGACTCCCGGTCGATGGAAAATGTTCTGATATTCCTGAAGCCGAGCGACATCAGATTGGGATCGTCGGCTCCCACTATCACAAGGTCCGAAGTATTCTCACGGAGTCTCTCGAACATTACGGCCGTCTCACCGACAGGATGATGATCGAGGTCAAGATTCAGAATAATAGAATAAACGGGCTTGTAATGGACGATAGAACCATCCGACTCGCACGCCTCGACTATGAGAGTATGAGACCCGCCGGCAAGATAGTTGCCCGCGTTCAAAGAAGACCTGAACTGTTTTACCCTCCCGCCTCCAAGGAAATTCGGGTCCATTCCCAGTTCCTGCATGAGAAATGCGAGCATGCCCGACACTGTCGACTTCCCGCTCGTACCGGCAACCGCTATAGTACTGAAACCGGATACCAGATCTGCCAGATATTGCGGACGGGACATCAGAGGGATTCTCTTTTCTACGGCCCTTATCAGATCAGGATTGTCCTTTTCAACGGCGGTGCTGAAGATAACGAGATCCTGCGGTTTATCCAAACCGGAGCCATCCTGGGGAAAAATCTTAATGCCGAGGGACTTCAACAGGCCGGATATCCGGTTTCCGGGGTTGGAATCGAAAAGCCGGTCGGACCCGGATACGGAAAAACCCCTCAGGGCCGTAAATCCTGCGATCGCGGAAAGGCCGCTGCCCCCGATCCCTGAAAAAAAAATCCTGCGTGGGTCCATCAGGATTTTATTTGCGGTAGACGAATGCCTTCACGCCCTCTTCCGTCCTGATCTTTCCGGCCTGTTCCGATGCGCGTCCGGCACTTTCAAACTTTCCCACCAGGACTCTGAAGATCTTTCCGGTTTCATCTTTTTCAATAAAGGCATCGTAACCCTTTTGCTTCAGGCCATCGGCGAAGGAAAGGGCATTTTTTTCGCTGCCGAAGGCGCCGGCCTGGACAGAATACCTGAAGGCTTCTCCCTGCGTTTCCGTCTTAACGGGAGCGGCAGATTCAGGCGACTTTTCCTCCGTCATGGATGGTACCTCTTTCTTAACCGACCCGGCTCCGGGAGGAGTCTCGATCTCGACCGGAGCTTCACTTATTTCTGTAACAGAGCCCCGTTCTTCAGCTCCCGAGAAAAGGAATTTCCTCACCTCCAGGCCTGCGACTACGACTCCGGCTATAACGAGGACGGCTGCGGCAAACATAACGACCTTCTTTTTGCCGCTCTTGTTCGACATGTTCATCTCGATAAGCGAATCCTTTTCATCCCCTGAAAAGAAGAACGGCTCGCTGAATGCGGATTCTTTTGTCCCCCCCGACTCCTCCTCATCCCGTCTAACCCCCTCTTCTTCCGGCACGGACGGACCTCCGTCGGGGGTCTCTCCTGCCCCTTCTCCATAATCGGAAAATTCGTCTTTCCACAAGTCAGAAGCGTCGGAACGGGATAAGTCATCCTCCCGGGCGGCAGGTTCCTCTTCCCGGTCGAAAATATCTTTTTCACCGGCCGGGGCCGAAACTGCCCGGATCGGTCCTTCCTCCTCTGCCGGGACGACCTCATCTCCACTGAGCTTCTCAGCCGGCTCCTCTTCTTCAAATACA
>JBECKU010000093.1:0-14153 GCA_040235385.1 Candidatus Sulfobium sp.
ATGTGCTGTTTGACAACGAGGCGGGCCATGTTGCGGTTAAAATAACTCATGGGCCACAACCGCCAAAAAAACCGCCGAAAAAACCGCCCAAGCCCCCCAAAGAGCCCCCGACCCCGCCGACTCCGCCGACAAAGGTCCCTTAAGTACTGCACATTTCTCTAAGTAGGGGCTTTACTGAAGCCTTGCGATATGTCGGTCCTGCGGGCGGGGAGAGAGACGATCACGGTCATGCCCTCATCCGGGACGGGCTGGATTGACAGAGTTCCGTGATTTTTCCGGACCGCCAGTTGAGCGATCGGTAGCCCGAAACCCGTCCCTTCTCTTTTCGTTGAAAAAAAAGGGGAAAACAATTTTTCTACGTCGTTCGCTTCCGTCACTGAGCCGGTATTGAAAATTTCCAGACGTACACTGTTTGAAGGTGCTTTTTCATACAAAGAGCAGATTTTGACAACAGGATTTTTTGGGTCCGCCGCTTCCAGCGCGTTCTGGAGAAGGTAATAGAACAGTTTTTCCATATCTCTTCTATCAGCAATAACTGTGGAGGCATCCGGATCGATCGCTACATCTATCCGTATGTGCCCGATATTCTTTTCCTCACGCAACCTGTTGAGCGAAGTTTCTACAGACCTTTCGAGAAAGACCTCCTGAAATAATGGATCTTCCTGAAACATCTCGATGTAAGTTTTTATGTCCATCACCATTCGTTCGAGTCTGAGATTCTCGATCATCATTGAATCATATGTCTCATATGCAGAACTGGCTGCTGAGGTCCTCTTCTGGAGTCGCCTGATGTTTCCTCCTATTACAGTGACCGGATTTCTCACCTTGTCGGCAATCCCACGGATGATCTCCAGATCGCACCTGGTGGTCGCATCGATAAAGGCGCTCGTTTCAACAAGAATACAGAAATCAAGCAACTTATCGACCGCATTCGCAACCGCGCCCGAATTTTCTCCCGGGATCTCCTCAAGAATGACCCGGTGACAAAATTGACGGGTTACGGCAAAGCCCAAATTGGTGAACCTGTGGTCGAGATTGACTTCGACATGCCTGTTGCCTATCCTCCAGAGATATGCCAGGAAATTGTCATCGAGATTATGTTCAAAAAGATTTTCAAACCAATTCGACCAGGCCTTTTTAAGAAAACCCGGCCTGTGAGTGTGCTCCAAAAAAACACTTGTATCGGGGATTTTCAGGAAAAAATCGAAAAAAAATCCGGCAAAATCGTCCTTTTTCCCGATAAATACCTGTCTGTATGGTGCAAGATTTTCCAGTTCACCTACATCGAGATCAAGTTTTTGCTGAAATAACCGGAGCTTTTCATATGGGACAATATTTATCATTACAGGAACTCGCCTTTAAAGTCGATATTCATTTAATTTTACTGTAGCAAAGCTTGCCAAGTGTTACAACATGCAGCCAGAGAATCGACAACCGACAAAAAGGCAAACATAGTAAAATTCCGGACAGACAGGAACAACACGGATGGTTATGGGATTTCAACGGTGCCGTAACTCAGTCGTGCTAAGCATTCAGGAATTCGGGGAAAGATTTGCTCCTACAAATCGTTGGCGAATGCCTCTGAAACAGCCTGCATTCTGGTGGACACGCCAAGTTTTTGTACGATATTATTTACATGGTAATTCACCGTTCTCTCACTTATGTTCAGTATGACAGATATATCCCATGACGTCTTGCCCAACTTCAGCCATTTGAGAACTTCAAGTTCCCTCGGGGACAGAGAAGGACGCTCAGTCATGGATATCGACCGGTTCGTATCCTGTATCCTTCGTAAACAGATGCCCACTGGACCATAAAGTCATATCGGCCTTTTCATCCGGTTGAGGCATATATATGCGCCGGTCTCATCCGCATCAACAACAATCTCCTTAGTAGAGGTTTATAAGCTCGGATTAGCATAGGTTTATCAAGCAGGATTGATGCCAACAAAAGAAGAGACAATGGAACCCATTGTTTTATAAGAGTATTTAAAGAAGGTTTCTGAAGGCGCGGACAGCAAACATTCAAACTTTTTAGGAGAATATACAAAAAATGGAGCCATCCGGCAAACCAGATACCCCAAAAGCCGCTTTTGGGGCTGCGGTCCGTGGAAATGACAACAGGAGATTAAATAATGTTATACTCCTTTATCTTTGAGAATAAACTTGTATAGCTGACATCGAGCAACTCCGCCGCCTTCGCCTTGTTTCCGCCGGTCCTTTCGAGCGCCTCCCGTATCATCGTCTTCTCGAGCTCCTTCACTGATTCCTTAAGTGTCGAGAAAGAGGTCCGCTCCCGTCCCCGGTATCTTTCCTCCATAAGGAACTCGATGCAATCCCGGTCAATTACATCCCCCTTCGCGAGGAGAGAAGCCCTACGGACAACGTTCTTCAGCTCCCTTAGGTTTCCCGGCCAGGGATGAGCTGTCAGGAGATCGGCAGCATCAGAGGTTATCCCTCTCACAAGCTTGTTGAGTTCCGCCGAGGATTCGAAGATAAATTTTTCTGCAAAGAAGAGTATATCCTCAGTCCTGTCCCGCAGAGGAGGTATAGTGATCATGAATTCTCCGAGACGGTAAAAGAGGTCTTCCCTGAACTCCTTCTTCGTTACGATCTCCTTCATATTCACATTCGTGGCGGCGATTATCCTAATGTCGAGATCGACAGGGAAAGTGCCTCCCAGGGGATAAATCTTTTTCTTCTCCATAAAAGTGAGGAGCTTGCCCTGAACATGCAGGGACATGTTTTCAAGCTCGTCAATGAAAATCGTACCCATGTCGGCCGTCTCAAGGTATCCGGGTTTATCTTTTTCCGCACCTGTAAAAGCGCCCCTCTTGTATCCGAACAACTCGCTTTCTACAAGGTGGTCGGGAATAAGCCCTATATCAACGCAAAGAAATGGTTTCTCGCTTCTTTTGCTCATATTCTTTATCGACTCTGCGACAATAGATTTCCCCGTGCCGGTTTCCCCCTGAATAATGAGCGAGAAATCCGTTTGGGCGACCTGTCTGATCTGGTCGATGACTCTTTTCATTGCCCCGCTTCTGCCGAACATATTTTCAAGCGAAGAATTCAGGGCGGCATCGACCCTCGCTTTCTCAATCCCGAGGACCCGTAACTCGATCGCTCTCCTGAGAATGTGAACCAGCCTGTTATAATCCGGAGGCTTCAGCATGTAGTCGTAGGCGCCCGCTTTCATTGCTTCGACAGCATTCGAAATGTCCCCGTATGCGGTCATTACGATGACCGGCACCTGGGGGTCAATTTTATTGAGTTCACGGAGCGTCTCGATTCCATCCATATGCGGCATCTTCATATCGAGAAGTACGGCCGCAGGGACTTCACTTCGGAATGCCTTCACCCCGGAGAAGCCGTCCCCCGCTCCTGTCGCGAGAAAACCCTCTTCCTTCAGCACATCCCGCAGGATCTTTCTCAAATCGTCATCGTCGTCTATAATAAGTATTTTTTCCATTAACTCCCGGACCTTCTCCGGCTAAACATCTTCATTTGCTCCGGCCGCCTCTTTTTTTTCCACCAAAGGGAAATATATTTTGAATTGTGTGCCTTCACCTGTTTGAGAATGTATCATGATGTGCCCTTTGTTTTCCTTGACAATCCCATATACTATCGAAAGGCCGAGTCCGGTGCCTTTGCCGACTTCTTTCGTTGTAAAAAAAGGTTCGAATACACGTTCTTTTGTTTCTTCCGTCATGCCTGTTCCGGTATCCCTCACTGAAATGAGAGCATATCTCTTCGGGCCTTCCTTCAGTTCTTCGGGCGAATCTCCATCAAACACTATCAGTTCCGTCTCTACTGCGAACATGCCCCCGGCGGGCATGGCATCCCGCGAGTTCATGCACAGGTTGATGAGAATTTGGTCCATTTGCACAGTATCGGCAAGAATCGTCAACGGTTCTTCGGACAGTCTTATCTGCACTTCGATATCCTCCCCCGTGATATCGACCAGCATAGGCTGAAGGTTCGAGATGACTGTGTTGACGTCGACGGGCCGGGGGTTGACCTTACGTATCCGGCTGAATGCCAGAAGCCTCTCGATCAGGTCCCGGACCCTGCCCAGGGAATTATGGATCTGTGAAACGTAGAGAATGAGGCGGTCGTCCCCCTGAAGCTTCTTTTCAAGCAGAAAGAGAGAACCCTGCACCGTCGCCAGGACATTATTGAAATCATGGGCGATACCCCTTGCCAGAGTTCCCACCGCTTCCATCTTCTGGGCAAGCCGGAGTTGCTCCGCCAGGTAGCGTTTCTCTTCATCCCGCCGCGACAGGTTGTCGGACATTGCATTAAAGGCCTTCGCAAGCTTCCCTATTTCATCTGATGATTCCACAGGGACCTTTACATCCGTCTCGCCCATTCCGACAAGTCTGACCGATTCCGTAAGAGCGGTGAGAGGCTGCGTAACTCTCTTGACAACTATATAGATTACGACTGAGCCGGCAAGGAGGAATAAAACCGCAATGAGCATATCCCCAAGGAGGGTCGATTGCATCTCCGCCTTGAGGGCGCTCTTGTCCATCGTGATCCTGACATAGCCGATAGCAGTCCCCCGGTCTCTATTCGCGTTTCCGAAATAGAGACTATCTTCATCGTCGGCGGAAGGTTCCAATGTAACGGGCGCAATGAACTCAATGGTGTTTTCCCGCTCCGTCACACCAAGGGACCTGACACGACCTTCCGGTTGAAATGCCGCGACGGTCTCAGAAATCCCGTCCATTCGACCATTTCCTCTTGTCTTTTTCTTTTCCAGAACCAGTATTCTGTTGTCCGCGCTTGAGATCATGACTGCTATTACGTTTTTTTGGACCATGATGCCCCTTGCCGCTTCCCTCAGCATGCTCTCGTTCTCCGCAAAAACTCCGGTCCTCGAATTATAGGAAAGAAGTTCCGAGAGCATTTCCCCTTCCCTGACAAGATGGTCTTTGATATTTTTTTCCTGATAGTATATAAAAAAGGGCGAGAACAAAACGAGCACGAACAGGACAGAGTACGCAAAGGCCCCAAATATTCTAAAACTGAAACTTCTCTTGAAATTAATGCCCGGCATCTTCCGACCTTGCAAGGATTTCATCACTTATGCTCAGGCCCATCTTCCTCGCCACTTTCCTGTTTATAATCAGATCGGCCTTTCTTGCATCGACTCGCAGCGGAGATCCACTTCCTTTCGCGTCCCGAACAGTCTTCATGATCTCCCCGGCCTGTACGCCGATATCAAACGGCACGATGTTCATCGCGGCTACGGCACCCATTTCCACGTATTTCTTCGAAAAGGAAAATACAGGCACCTTGTTCCGGAAGGAAAAAAGAAGCAGGTATTTGACGGCCTCAAGATTTGCAATGGTGATGTCGGGGAGCATCCAGAAAACGTCTATTTCACCCAGCATGCCGTCAAGGAGACGAGGGACATCCCGTGCCGAACTGGCCGCCTTCAGGACAAGCTCAAGTCCCACTTCCGAAGCGGCACGCTTGGCCTCTTTTACAAAAAAGTCGGTATTGTCCGGGTCGTATATTATGCCGACCCTCCTGAAACGGGGAAATATTTCATGGAGGGTACTGAGTTGGATAAAAGGTGAAAACACCATGTTTACGCCCGATACATTATTTTTTCCCCGAACGGCCTCCCGGGGTGAAGGCACGAGGGCGTACACTACAGGACGGTCTTCGATTGCCTTCGCACGTTTGAGGGCGTCCAGGCCCACGGCAAGCACACCTTTGGCATTCATGTCCCGCAAAATATGGGAGACATCATCGCTAAGCTCAGCCGATATGCTCATTTCACTGACGGTGCAATCGCACGCTCTTCTGAAGCCTTCCACCGCCTCGTTATATGGCTTGATATCCGCGCTTTTTATCACGGCAACTTCATAGGCGTCGGACATGGTAACATTACAGGCCAGGAGCAGAATTACTGTCAAAAGAAAAGTGTTATTTTTGATCATCCGGTCCCCGCGGAGTTTATATATACTGGACTATGATATCTGAAATAACAATAAATTATCTATAAAAATCTTCTGTACCATAAGCCCTCAGTCCGGCGTGGACATAGCGTGAAGGGGACTGTCCCAATTCACGGACGAAGCAAAGCGGAGTCGTAGAATAGTGACTGTCCCGTCTCGGAAACCACTTTCCAAAGAAGAGGTGCGCTATGCCGAGACCAGCCCATATTTTATGTCCTGTTTGACAAACGCCTCGAGCGTGGCATCGAAAAAAGGCTTTTTGCAGTCTACCCCGTGCATGTTACCTTCCCGAACCAGCTTCATGTATCTGCAGCCGCCGAAGCATAAAGGCAAATATGAGCAGTCGAGACATCCCTCGTTTTTCCAGTTATCCAGATTGTGGGACTCACGGTAATTCTCGACGCCATCTCTAAGATTACCGACAGAGAATTCTTTTCTGCCGATAAGGCCGGGGCATTTATAGATTTGTCCGTCGAAATTGATCACAGACCTGTCGGCCATGTCCATGAGGCACGTCATCGGTATGAACTTGTGGACTTTATATCCGCGCTTCATTATCTCTTCTCTAAGGTAAACACCTGCGCCATAAAGCCATGACTCGTTAAAGCAGCCACATCCACCATGAAAGCCAGGCGGCGCCATATCGTCGCTTTCCTGAGTTACGGGATCGAATCGAACAAGCAACAACTTGTCAGGCGTCAGACCTTTGTCAGCAAGACAATCCAGGAGAAAAGGGAATTGGTAGTAATTTTCCTTCATAAAATTGCCGCCGACCTCGACGTCCATGATTTTGCAAACCTCATTAAGGTTCTTAATGATGATATCGAAACTCCCTTTTCCTCCTTTAAAAGGCCTGAACGCGTCATGAATATCTCCTGGACCGTCGAGCGTAACTGACGCTTCTTTGACTCCGGCAGCTGTCAGTCTTTCCGCAACAGCCGGCGTCAGCAGTGTGCCGTTTGTAACGATGTAACCGGAATAGATTATGCCATTTTGTCCGGCCAGGGACTTCACCCGCTCAGAGATATATTCGATGAGGCTCAGGCTCAAAAGCGGCTCACCACCGTAAAAAGTCAGACGAATTTCCTGCTTACGGGGAACGGCATACGCTCTCATGAACTCCACAAAACTGTCGGCAGTTTCGCGGGACATGTAATATTTGCCCTTTCGCTGCCCCTCAAAGCAATACCGGCAGGCGAGATTACAGTCGAGGTTCAAAACGACCTTGGATGCGAAGATGTGGTCGATTGAGTTGAGGCCGTCCAAAAAAGCCAGCATTTCTTTCCTCTCCTTCTCAAGATCGTCCACAAGAAGACCAAGGCCGGAAAGTTGTTCACGCTCCTTGTCGCCGAGCACACCCTTTTCAATATCACTCAACAGGGCCTTTGATAAAATAACCTTCGAGGCTTTTCTCGTTGAAAAGAGAATGACCGAGTCGGGATCACTGCTATCGGGAAAGGAAATACAATATCTGGATAACATAGCTAAATTTCAGCAACAAAAAGAGGGGGGCATGAGCCCCCAAAACAGATTACCTTTTCGCCCCGCTCGCTGACGGACAACAAGGCATGTTTACGATCTCTTTTTCTTCGATTCCCTTGTCTAGAATCCTGATCCCATTCTTCATCGCTTCGTCCTCCCTTATATGATATTAATCCTCAAAAGAGGCCTTCCCGTATCAGAATTTGTATCTTATTCCCCCTTCAACCCACCGTTCGGCATTCATGTAAAAGTTGTCCCAGTACTGGGAACCGTTAAAAATGTTATGGCCTGTGAGAAAGAGTTCGGCATTCTGATTGCCCCTGTGGTAAACCGACTTTATTATATTAATATCAAAAATAAGTGTGCTGTATTTGGCTGTGTGGTAAGGCAGCGCGTTGAACCAGATATAATGCCCCTTGAGGAGCGCCCTCAATCCTTTATTGTCTTCATAGTGAAGACCGACATCATATGTATACTTTGGAACATCCTTAATATCTTCTCCGGTCTCCCTGTCTTCGGTATCAATGAAGGCCGCGCCAAAAGACAGGGCTGTATTGAAGACGGGAACGGTCTTGAACTCGACCTCGACGCCCTGCCGCCTCACTTTGTCCTTGTTCACATATGTCCATGTACCAACATCCGCATCCACGAAATCCCACGTTATGGCGTCCTTGATATCGTGCCGGAACCCCGAGGTCTTGAGCCATAGATATTTCAAGAGGCCCGTCTCTATACCCGCCTGATAGGACCAGACCTTCTCGAGCCCAAGGCCGGGGTTGTGTCGGAAATAACCGAAATCGCCGGATGTCTGGCCGATGCCGGGATTGTTAAAGCCTCGTGCAATATAAGCCCTCAAAATTGTCTTATCGAATAACTGATAGGTGACCCCCAGACTTGGGCTCACAAAATTATCGAAGGGGTCGGCTATGTCATATCGAATGCCTGGCGTAATCGAAAGTTTGCCCAACTCGATGGTATCGTTTACGAAGATCGCCCATTTTCTCACACTGAGGTCACCGCTGTAGGAGTCCGATTCCAGCTCTCCGTCATCGTAGTCGGAACCGACGACTACGGTATGCCCTCCTTTTATCCAGGTGAGTTTGACGCTTCCGCCGTAAAGAGTGTCATCCGTATACGAACTGAACTCGTCTCCCGTGCTCGGCGTAAGAGAATAAAAGTTAAGTCTCTGGTGCAATGCCCTCAGAGAAAAATCCAAGCGGATGTTCCTGTCAATAGCGCTATAAAGAGAAAGGGTCGAAAAGAGCCTCTCGAATTTATCTCTGTCGAGATAATCCAACTCACTGGAATCACCCCTTTCCCTCTTGTTTCTGCCGTATCCCAGAGTAAAGATGATGCCGGAATCCTGAGAAAGATCATAGGAAAGTTTAGCGTATACGTCATTTCTCCAGCCATCCTCATATTTGCGCAGTCCGTCGGTGCTCAACCTGCCGGCTGTTACATAAAAACCGAATTTATCTTTTCTAGCCGTTATTTCAGCTCTCAAATCAGCCGTGTTCTCCTCGCCGTAGGATGCCGACACCATCCCGCCGACTTCCTCAGCACCGGGCGCACTCTTTGTGATAATATTGACTACCCCTCCAAGCGAAGAACCCCACACCGATGAGGCAGGCCCTTTTATGATCTCGACCTTGTCTATCATCTGGACGGGGATATCGCTAACAATGACAAGGTTAGTGTCAAGTCCATTGATGGGCACTCCGTCAATAAAAAAAGCTACGTTCTCGTATTTTGAGCCCTGAATGTCAACATTCGCTAAACTCGTCGGACTTGCGCCCCCGAAGAAAACCTGAACACCCGTTACAGTGTTCAATAAATCGGCAAGAGTATGTGCGTTCATCAATTCGATATCGTCGGCCGTCACCACTTCGACGTTCTCGGCGATGCGGCTGATGGATTTAAGGCTGCGCGTAGTTGAAACGACCTCGAGTTCCTCCTCTTTGAAGTACATGAGCAGGAACTGTTTTTCTTCCTCGGATATCGCAAAGGCAGGTGAAAGCGAACCTAAAACGTACAGAAACGAAAAAAGGACGAAAAATGTGCGACGAAAATTCATACTTCCTTCCCCCTCGGTGTTGGCAATTAATTCTGCGGTTTTAACTCAAGTTTCCATTATTTTTATTTTCGGAAGTATATTATATCGGCTACCGAATTGTCCAGAAAATTCCAGATTGTAGCGTCTCTTCGGTTATAGTAACCGGGCTACTGTAAAAAAAAGAGCAGCTTTGGGCTGCTCTTCTATATTTCATTCAAACCCCGGTTTAGCGGGTTTCTATTTGACTTTTCGCATCTCGGCTACCTGCACCCTCGTTACAGCACGCTCCAGTGCGGATTCAGCCCTTGCGAAGTCGACTTCCTCGGCCTTTCTCATCCTCTCCTCGGCCCTTTTCATGGCCGCCTTCGCCCTCTCGACGTCGATCTCGTCAGACCGCTCGGCGCTGTCGGCAAGTACCAATACCTTTTCCGGGCCGACCTCGGCATATCCCCAATTTACAAAGAAGTGTTTTACGGCATTGCCCGTCTTGGATGTGAGCATACCGATCCTGAGAGTGGTCACAAAAGGCACGTGCCCGGGCAGGACCCCGAATTCTCCTTCACTGCCGCTGGCGGTAACCTCATCCACTTCTTCACTGAATACGAGTCCCTGAGGCGTCACTATCTCAAGAAGAAGTTTACCTTCAGCCATTATTCCTTACCTCGACCAGCC
This sequence comes from Candidatus Sulfobium sp., assembly GCA_040235385.1. Lineage (GTDB taxonomy): Bacteria > Nitrospirota > Thermodesulfovibrionia > Thermodesulfovibrionales > UBA6898 > JBECKU01. The sequence continues at coordinate 10,179 of JBECKU010000093.1, forward strand.
GAGCTTCTTGGCGTTCTCTTCAACTTCCTCTATTCCGCCGACCATATAGAAGGCCTGTTCAGGAACATCGTCATACTGTCCGTCCACAATCGCCTTGAAGCTCTTGATAGTATCGTCGACCTTGACATATTTACCCGGCCTGCCGGTGAATACCTCAGCGACATGAAAGGGCTGGCTGAGAAACCTCTGTATCTTCCTCGCCCTTGAAACGGTCAGCTTATCGTCTTCCGAAAGTTCTTCCATACCGAGGATCGCGATGATATCCTGGAGTTCCTTGTATCTCTGAAGTATCTTCTGGACACTCCTCGCCACCCCGTAATGCTCTTCGCCTATGACCTTCGGGTCGAGGATTCTGGATGTGGAATCGAGCGGGTCAACGGCTGGATAGATCCCGAGCTCCGATATCTGCCTCGAAAGAACGACCGTGCCGTCCAGATGAGTAAAGGCGGTCGCGACCGCAGGGTCCGTAAGGTCGTCGGCAGGAACGTAGATCGCCTGCATGGAAGTAATGGCGCCTTTCTTTGTTGTCGTTATTCTCTCCTGCAGGTTACCCATGTCAGTCCCCAGCGTTGGCTGATAACCAACGGCGGAAGGCATTCTGCCGAGAAGGGCGGAAAGCTCCGCTCCAGCGAGAGTATATCTGAATATATTGTCGATAAAGATCAGAACGTCCTGCCCCTCGTCCCTGAAGTACTCGGCGCATGTCAGGGCCGTAAGCGCAACTCGTGCCCTGGCACCCGGCGGCTCGTTCATCTGTCCGTATACAAGCGCAACCTTCTCGAGAACTCCCGAGTGTTTCATTTCGCCGTAAAGGTCGTTCCCCTCCCTCGTTCTTTCTCCTACTCCGGCGAAGACCGAAACGCCGCCGTGCTTCATCGCGATATTATGGATCATCTCCATAATGACAACAGTCTTTCCGACCCCGGCTCCGCCGAACATCCCCATCTTTCCGCCTCGGACAAAGGGGACGAGAAGGTCAAAGACCTTGACGCCGGTCTCGAAGACCTGGGTCACCGGTTCCTGTTCCACGAAATCCGGCGCAGGTCTGTGAATCGGGAGTCTGCTCTCTGAGTCGATCGGGCCCAGGTTGTCCACACCCTCGCCGATAACGTTCATGATCCTGCCGAGAGAAGCCTTTCCCACGGGGACTGTTATCGGCTGGCCGGTATCGACAGCCGGCATGCCCCTGACCAGACCGTCGGTCGGTGACATTGCAACGGTTCTGACCTTGTTGTCCCCGAGATGGGAAGCCACCTCTAGAGTGACGTTGATATCAGGGATCCCTTTTGCGGGATCTCCTTTTTCGTCGATCTTGATCGCATTGAGTATCTCCGGCATCCCGCCTTCGAACTCGACATCCACGACCGCACCAATGACCTGAGAGACTTTTCCTGTATTCATTTCCTTACCCCCGCATCTATTATTTCAAAATTCATATCGCAAAATTCAGAATTCTCAATCAGCTCAATGTTCTCAATTCTGCATTCTTCATTCTTATTTCCGGCTTTCAAGGTCATCCTTTCAGCGCTTCCACCCCTCCGACGATATCCATGAGCTCCTTGGTGATCGTGGCCTGTCTCGCCTTGTTATACTGGAGGGTGAGTGTATCGATCATTTCGTTTGCGCTCTTCGTCGCATTTTCCATTGCAGCCATCCTGGCGGCCTCTTCCGAGGCCTGGGATTCGAGCAGTGCCCTGAAGACCTGTATCTCTACGTTCTTCGGGAGCAGTCTGCTGAATATTTCCTCCCTGGACGGCTCGAAAATGAAGTTATATACCGGGAGTACGCCTTCGCCGGCCTCCTCTATCGGGGCCAACGGAAGCACTCTTGCAATAACCACCTGCTGGGCTATCGCGCTCTTGAATTCGTTATAGATCAGCAGCGCCTCATCGATGGTTTCATCCGAATATCGCTCGATTACGTCGGCGGCGATCTCCTGGGCATTGGAATAGGAAATCTTCCCCGATATTCCGGTCCAGGACCTTCTCACGGGAACGTTGCGTCTTTTAAAGTAATCTCTGGCCTTCCTTCCCACAGTGCTTAATGATATTTCAAACCCCTCTCTCTCCAGTTGGGCGATATTCTTCGCTGCGGCCTTGAGAATATTGGCGTTGAACGCTCCGCACAGCCCCCTGTCGCTGGTAAGGACGATTATCTCCACATTCTTTCGCGGCCTGACGACGAGGAGTGGATGGCTTTCTTCTTCGGTGCCCCCGGCGAGACCGGAGAGTATGGAATTCATCCTCTCGGCGTAAGGCCTCATCTCGAACATCCTCTGCTGCGCCTTCCTGAATTTCGAGGCGGCAACCATTTTCATGGCCTTCGTTATCTGTCTGGTGCTTTGGACCGCCCGAATCCTTCTTTTTATATCTCTTAATGTCGCCATTGTCTCCCTTTATGTTCCGCTATATTGGCAGTTCCTTCCGCCTTCAAAACGCATCTCCGTATATTTATGGTTGAAAACCTTTCTTGAAGTCTTCGACCGCCCCGATGAGCTTAGCCTTAAGGTCGCCGTCGATCTCCTTTTTCTCGGCCAATTCCTTTTTCACATCGGCCTTGCGGTCGTTCATATATCTGAGAAACTCCTCCTGGAACCTCTTTATGGACTCAACGGGTATATCATCCAGATAGCCCTGGGTGGCCGCAAAGAGAACAGAAACCTGGTCCACCATGTCCATGGGAACATACTGGTCCTGCTTCAGGAGCTCGACCATTCTTTTCCCTCTTTCGATCTGGGCAAGGGTGGATTTGTCGAGATCGCTCCCGAACTGGGCAAAAGCGGCAAGTTCTCTGAACTGGGCAAGGTCGAGTCTCAGCGTTCCGGCAACCTGCTTCATGGCCTTGGTCTGTGCAGCGCCGCCGACTCGACTGACGGAGAGTCCGACGTTGACGGCGGGCCTGACGCCGGCATAAAAGAGCTCCGGTTCGAGATAGATCTGACCGTCTGTGATCGAAATAACGTTCGTCGGGATATATCCGGAAACGTCGCCCGCCTGGGTCTCGATAATCGGAAGCGCGGTAAGAGAACCTCCGCCGAGCGCGTCCGAAACTCTTGCGGCCCTTTCGAGAAGTCTTGAATGGAGATAGAAGACGTCTCCGGGGAAGGCTTCTCGACCCGGCGGTCTTCTAAGCAGAAGTGAAAGCTGTCTGTAGGCAGTCGCCTGTTTACTCAAGTCGTCATATATGATAAGCGCATGCTGTCCGTTGTCCCTGAAATATTCTCCCATCGCACAGCCTGTATATGGTGCGATATACTGCAGCGGTGCGGGCTCGCTCGCAGTCGCCATTACGATAATCGTATGCTCCATCGCACCGTTCTCTTCGAGAGTCTTCATGACAGCAGCGATATTCGCACGCTTCTGGCCGACCGCAACATAAATACAGGTAACGTCTCCGCCTTTTTGGTTGATGATAGCATCAATCCCGATTGCCGTCTTTCCTGTCTGGCGGTCTCCGATAATAAGCTCTCTCTGCCCCCTGCCGACGGGAATCATCGAGTCGATAGCTTTCAGTCCCGTCTGGAGGGGCTGGTTGACGGGCTGTCTCTCGATGATGCCCGGCGCGACGCTGTCGACTATCCTTATTTCCTTGGTATCGATCGGTCCCTTGCCGTCGATTGGCTGTCCTATTGCATTGACAACCCTTCCCCGCAATTCGGGCCCGACCGGGACCGACATGATCTTCCCCGTTCTTTTTACAACGTCTCCTTCATGAATGAGTGCATCCTCGCCAAAAAGAACGGCACCGACACTGTCTTCTTCAAGGTTCAGGGCCATACCCATGACCCCGTTGGGGAACTCCAGAAGTTCCGAGGCCATGCACTTGTCGAGACCGTAGATCCTGGCGATACCGTCCCCGACGGACATGACCGTGCCGACCTCGCTCACATCTACTTTCTTCTCGAAATCGGTTATCTGTTTTCTTAGAAGCTCACTTATCTCGTCTACTTTGATCTCCATCTTATCACCCCTTTAA
>JBECKU010000107.1:0-4885 GCA_040235385.1 Candidatus Sulfobium sp.
GGTAATTCTCGATCTCGATCAAACCAACCACATCCGCGTTGATTCCGGTCAAGGCAGCGATGATCTTGTCTCGTTGACGGGTAAACTCGTTCGCATCGTCTGCGCCGCGGCATTCCTGGTTTTGCAGCGGACCGCATATGTCATTAACCCCGTCATCCAGCGTGGTGAAGTAGTTCAGCACGTTAAAGGAAGCCACCTTCACGGTGCACCGACGTCTTCAGGCTGAGCAGGGCGCGGATTAACGCTTGCGTAATTTGCACCCTGTGTCGGCTGGATGCGATACAGACCAAAGGCAAAATCCATCACGCCGGTCACGTTCTGAACCGTATCGCCGCCGCGGAATAAATTAGTAAGATCGAAGATACCTCCATTCGGATGGATGGCCGGATCTGGATTCTGATTGCTGCGACCGTCGTCCAGCGTGATGCGGCTCAGCGAATTAGCCAGCGCCAGGTTGGACGCGTCAGTGGAGCCGGGCTCGTAGACGGCCGTCGGCTGGAACTGGCGGTCCGTGGTCAGCACGATTTCGCCAAAGCGGTCGAAGTTGAAGTACTCTGAGATGTACAAAGCCTGAGGGAAGGTAACCGCCATGCCTTCGTATTTTTCGAAATCATCCAGGCTGCTCACCGGCAGGGTCACCGATGCCGCAGTGGGAAGAGCATTGCCCGTCGAGCACTGCAATACCAGTGAGACACTGCTAATTTCAGTGAGATCGAAGAACTCGGTCACTGTGCCGCGCACACGTACCATGTCTCCAACGCTCACATCGATGCTTCCCGGCGCAAAGACGAAGATCCCCTCTGAGGTAGAAGTGTCCGCGTCTACGTCTGCATCCTCCTCCTGTACATAAAAGCCGTTCAGTTCGCCGTTATCAGGCTGGGCGTTGTTTTGAAAATCGCCCACCACGATGGCTTCTATGGCGACTTCCGTCCCCGTCAGCGGCGATGCCAACCCGCTGCCCTGGATATCATGGATAAAGTGAGTAACGGGGTCGCCGCACGCTTCGACAAATTGGACCAGTTCATTCATGGCGCCCGGAGTGTTCAAGGCTTCGCCCAGTACAGGTGTGCCGGTAAATCCCGAAATGCCGGCCAGATCGAAGTCGTTGCGTACCCAATCGGTGGCGGCGCCGGTGTCGAATCCATCCGGGTAACGGGATGCACCCCCGGGGGCAAAGCTGCTGAGGCCGTCATAGTTCGGGCCGAGTTCAGGTACGCCGTAAGTCAGATCACCTATGCCGCCGACGTTCACGGCTACGGAGTCAACGATCGTATCCCACGGCATAACATCAAACGTCCCGTCATCGTTTGTATCGAGGTCGCCGCCAAATGCGCCCGTGAAATTCTGGACCAGTAATAACGTGATCGTGCCATTTTCCAGGGCGTTTGCCGAAAGACTGGCAAGATAAAAACCATCGGCATCCGTCGTCCCGAGGCTGACGACCTCGTCGACGGTGCCCACACCAGTTCCACTGTCACCTTCGATTTCCAGAATCGTGTAAGCAGAATAATCCGTATTCGGTGCGCCATAGATCTCAATGTACTCGACATCCGTACCCGTTGTGCTGGCTGAGAATTCGTTGATCTTTGGTTCAACAACCGCCGCACTCGCAGATTGAGACGGCATCAGAACCCACGCCAGAGCCAGGATGAGCGCACCAGCGAATAACTTATGAAGTCCAATTGTCATGACATTCCTCCTCGTGTCGTTCAGATATTTAATCTTTTTTGGAAACTTGTCAGTCTTCGATAAGTTCTCTTCTTCAAACAGGACAGTAATCTGCTTAATTATTATCCTAGGCAAAAACAGGTTGGCTGGCTATTGGCGAAAAGTTTGAATTTTCAGGAAATTTGGTAATGGTAAAATTTGATATTGGATAGAGAAGGAATTCACCTTAAAGTTTCAACTTCTATATATTATACTGGAATGAAATTTAAGGATTACGTGGATAAGACAGTGATCAAGCTTCTTGTAACGGTTACTCGTTTAGTCTTTATTTCACGCCGGGAAGCAGTTTCTTGTCGACGGAGGGAGTCCCCGTCAAATTTTTTCTAATTTTCAAAACAGTGTCCTTAATACCGTTCAATCGGTTCAGGATATCCGAAACCTCTTTCTTCCTCTCAGCCGCTTCTTTTTCGCTCCTGGACCGCTGCGACATGCCTTTTTCGACTGCCGCACCGATGCCTTCAACCGTGGCCTCTATTCTCCTGAGCATTTCCCACCTGAAATCGAGTTTGCTCTTACTCAGCCTCTCTTCAAAGTCAGAACCAACCCGGCATAATTGCATGGTTATCACACGATAAAGATATTCCTTCATCTTTCTGATCATGATCTTTTCACCGATAATCTTTGGAAGCGACAAGGTTAGTGAAGACGTAATTATCTCAAGTCCCACCGGCTGTTCGGTAAACTTATAGTAAAGCCTGGACTTAGTTGACCAAAGCGCCTCCGCCTTGATTGCATCGTAGGGAACGGCAAAGAGTTCCGATGAAAACTTGAGCAGAGAATCCACAGTCTCGTCTATCTTTATGATAAAACGCCTGCAGACCCCTTCAAAGGACTTTGCCAACTTCTCCTCTTCTGTGCCTCGCCATGCGTTGACCGCCTGCCTGACCTCGGCGATGATGTGTTCCTCGAGATGCCTACGGAGCTCCCTGAGGGACAAACCACTCTGTCGACTATAATATTCTTCAAGGTTTGTCTCTGCCTTTAAGCGCAGTTCTTGTCCGTAAGCATTCAGGTCTGCATCGAGGACATTTTTCAGAACCTTTTTTATCTCGCCGTCCAGGAGTATGTCGAAGTCACTTTTTTCCATCAGGACATCGGCTTTTTTCTTTTCGAAGGTCTGTATCTTTTCTTTCAGTTCCTCAAGTGGTGTAGCGAGCGATTTCATTTCAAGCTCAAGCTCAAACCGGGACTGGGAGATCAATCGCAAGAGATTATTCGCAACCGAAAGAAGCAGTATCTTTCCCTTTTCCTCCATAAGAAACTTATTTAGGACAGATGAGAATTGAGAAAGAAGGCTCTTCATCACAAGCTCATCGGAGGAGGAAAGCTTACCTTCGAGGGCAAGCTTTGCCGAGACAGGGAATATCCGGACTTCTTTTCCTGTAGCCTCATGGAGCACGTTTTTCGAGAACTCCATAGCTTCCCGGAGATCGTCCTCGGAGAAATAATCGGCCTTATTGAGAAGGAAGAATATTCTGTTGGAGTATTCGCGCACATCCTTCAGGAAATCCAGTTCAGCCTTGCTGAGCGGCTGGTCCACGGAAAGGAGAAATAGCGCTGCATCTGATTTAGGCAAGTATTGATGAGCAACATCCGTATTGTGTTCGTAAACGGACCCGACACCCGGCGTGTCGATGATCTGCACTCCGCCTTCGAGGTACGGCGATGGATAGGTTATGACAACCTCTGAGACATCTTTTTCGTTTTTCGGGTTTCCCCTCTCTGTCACATATTCGGGCAGGCTCTCCCGCTTTATCTCAGCGACTCTGCCGTTGTTGAAATGAACATTGATTCTCAGCGCATTACCGTATTTCATGATTGTAACTATGGAGGTGAGCGGGACGACCGCAACGGGAAGAATATCGGCCCCGAGAAGCGCGTTGATCAGGCTTGTCTTACCTCTCTTGAACTGACCGACCACAACGAGATTAAAGGTATTGGTCTCGATCTTTTCCCGCAGCTCCTCGCAAGGGCATCCTCGAATACTTTCCACAGTGAGCATTTCATCAATGATTCTTAAAAGCTCCCCTTTTAACTGTGCATATGAAGACAATGCGGAAACAGTCTCCGGCATTATTCCCACCTCCGTTTTCCCATAATAAAAAACTCCCACCCTCAGCTTATGCGAGAGTAGGAGTTATCAGTCCGCATAGGACGGTTAGCGGCGAACTCCATCGCCACTTAAAATTTATCAAGATTATTGAACTACAGTCAACTGTTTATGTATATCCATCGTAAAATCGGAATGTTGACACGACCGGCCTTTGCTGTTACCCTTTTCAATAAAGCGAGCATCCAAAAAGGAGAAATAAATGTCCACGCCAGTCTCCGAACGGTCCGTCAGGCTGCTTGATTCAATGTTGCCCATTTTCCGTTTTCTGAGCGAATCGACTTGGTCCCGCAGACGCGGAGATCCCGGCATCTGCGATTTCAGCATGGGGAACCCTCACGAGATGCCGCTCAGGGAGCTTGTCGATGCATACAGCCGGTGGATCGAGCCACGCGATAAACACTGGTACGCCTACAAGATGAATGAGGCTGCTTCGCGGGAGGTGCTGGCGGGTTCGCTGCAGCAGTGGCGGAACATGCCCTTTGAAACGGAGGACATATTTGTAACAAACGGGGCTATAGCAGCGCTCGCAGTCGTGCTCGGGACGATCGTAGATCCCGGAGATGAAATCATATTCATCAGTCCTCCGTGGTTTCAGTATGAAGGGATGATCCTTAACGCGGGCGGCGTACCCGTCAGAATAAGGGCCCGGGACGGGACATTCGATCTGGATCTTCCGGCCATAGATGAGGCAATCGGCCCGAAAACCAGGGCCGTTATTATCAACTCGCCGCAGAACCCGACGGGAAGGATCTATCAGCCGGAAATACTTAATGAACTCGCCGGTATGCTTGTCGCGAAAAGCCGGAAATCGGGCCGGACTGTTTATCTCATTTCAGACGAGGCTTACAGCAGAATAGTGTTTGACGGAAAGACTTATCCGAGCCCTGTCTCTTTCTACCCGGAATCGTTCATGCTCAATACCTACGGGAAAGTGCTCCTTGCCCCTGGAGAAAGAATCGGCTTTATTGCGCTGCCTCCCGGGATGTCGGAAAAAGCTGTGATCAGAAAGTCCCTCTTGGTGTCCCAGATGATAAACGGATGGTC
>JBECKU010000119.1:0-4671 GCA_040235385.1 Candidatus Sulfobium sp.
CCATCATGCAAGCGAAAAGGCCATTCAGACCGCTATTGCCGTGGCTGTCAGAAAGGCCGGTATCGCCAAGCATGCAACTGTCCACACCCTGAGGCACAGTTTCGCCACACACCTGCTTATGAATGGAGTCAACATAAGGGAAGTCCAGAGCCTCCTCGGCCACAAGAGCATTGAAACGACGATGGTCTATACGCATGTTATGCGTGAGATGACGAATGCGCCCGAAAGTCCGCTCGATGTTTTGCTGAAAGAATAAAATGGATTCCCGATTAAGACCTCGGGAATGACAATAATTTCCTCCACGGTGTCACTCTTCATCGGTTCGAAAACTGGTATCGTTTTTCAAAGCTACAGGCCAATTGCGGAAAGCTTATCGGTCATCAAGACAGGCCTGCCTGCCGGCAGGCAGGCTACCGCCGGTACGGGGCAACCTTGTGCTCCATCTGAAACGGGACCATAATCCCCGCAGCACGCTTTTAGACACATGATCCACCAAATGCAATCCAAAAGGCGGTGAGCAGGACTTCCCGATCCGCCGAAATCATTTTAAATAATAAGTCCAGAGTTGTAAAGGAAAAAATGGAATCGACAATGTCCATCCTGTCCGGGATTTATTCCTGAAAAAAAACCATACTGACGGGGCTCTGCCCCGGACCCCGCATACTTTTCTTGCCCCCCTCCAATAAGAGTATGCAAAAGAAGGGTGCCCCGACGATAATTTCACCCTTCGGGCCGATCTGCTCGGTCGGGTGCGCTAAATTTTGGGAACTCGCTCCGCTCAGACAGCCCAAAATTCTTAACGCGCCTTCCTCGGTCGTAGACCTGAAATTTTCGAAGGGGTAAATCCAGGGAAATCAGGACTTTGAGGACAATGGCGCCATTGGGCAGGATTACAGAGACCCTCCCGGTCCAGCTGAGCTTTATGAATAATCCAGTATTTACCATGCGTTGCGGGACCCTGTACCTCGTTCAGCGACAAATAAATATATTTTGTGCAAGATACTCGGATGAGTTAAAATCAATCATGTCGGATGAACTTATTGTTATTGGTGGAGGATTGGCCGGGTCCGAGACGGCGTGGCAGGCTGCCCGAAAAGGGATAAAGGTGAGGCTTTACGAGATGCGTCCGGTGAGACAGACGGAGGCCCATAAGACGGGCATGCTTGGTGAACTGGTCTGCTCCAATTCCCTAAGGTCCAACGATCTATATTCCGCTCCCGGACTTTTGAAGGAGGAACTTTCCATGGCCGGATCGCTCATCATGGAGGCCGCGAAAGCATCTGCGGTGCCCGCGGGGTCCGCTCTAGCCGTTGACAGGGAGCTTTTCGCCGGGTTCATCTCGGACCGCCTGTCCGGTCATCCCGATATCGCCATAATACGGGAAGAGGTTACCGAGCTGCCCGAATCCATGACGGTGCTGGCCACGGGTCCGCTCACCTCCGATGCAATGGCCGGCTCCCTGGCCGCTCTGCTGGGGGGAGACCACCTGTACTTTTACGATGCTATAGCGCCGATTATCGACGCCGAGTCCATCGATTATGAAAAAGTCTACCGCGCCTCGCGGTACGGGAAGGGTTCGGACGATTATCTTAACTGCCCGATGACGAAGGAAGAATACGAGAGGTTTTACGCCGAACTGACTGAGGCAGACAGGGTGACCCCCAGAAGCTTTGAGGAGGAGAAGGTCTTCGAGGGCTGCATGCCGATCGAGATCATGGCGGCCAGGGGATTTGATACCCCGAGGTTTGGACCCATGAAACCTGTGGGACTGCCCGATCCGAAAACGGGGAGGGAGCCTTTTGCAGTGCTCCAGCTTCGGGCGGAAAACCGGGAGCTGACTTCGTATAATATGGTGGGTTTCCAGACACGCCTGAAATGGCCGGAACAGAAGAGAGTCTTCAGATTGATCAGCGGTCTTGAGAACGCGGAATTCCTCAGGTTCGGGAGTCTTCACCGGAATACTTTCATCAATTCTCCGCTTTTTCTGAACAGGGACCTTTCTCTGAAAAATAAACCCACCGTGATGATTGCGGGCCAGTTGTCCGGAGTTGAGGGCTATATCGAATCGACCGCAATGGGACTGCTTGCAGGCATTTACGCCGCAGCGAAGATAAAAGGACATGCCGCGGCCGATGTCCCGGCGTCCACTGCTCACGGGGCGCTGATCACGCATATCACCGGATCGAACGGCAGGCATTTCCAGCCGAGCAATATCAATTTCGGACTTTTTCCCGCTCCTGAAGCGGCCGGGAAGGTGAGGGACAGGAAACAAAGGAAAAGGCTCGTCGTTGAAAGGGCTATCCGTGAGTGGGGAGAATATCTGGAATCCGTCTCTTCTGAAAGCAGGACCGATTGAATGAAAGACAAGATCGATAAATTTCTGAGATACCTGGAGGTTGAGAAGGGCGTCTCAGCTCACACCCTCCGGGCGTACTGTAAGGACCTCGAAGCATTCAATAAATTGGTCGGGAAAGAGCCGGGAGAGATAGATCTGGTCGACATACGCGGTTTCCTCGCCTTTCAGATCAGGGCCGGACTGAGCAAGACGACAGTGGGCAGAAGGCTTGCCGTCGTCAGGTCCTTCCTCAGGTTTATGCACAGGGAAGGCTATGTGGAGACCAATCCGGCGAAGCTGGTGTCGAGCCCGAAAACAGGCCGGCCCCTGCCCAGGTTTCTTTCCGTCGACGACGCATTCTCACTGGTCGAACGCCCCGAAGGGATCGGGTTTATGCCGGCACGGGACAGGGCCATACTCGAACTTCTCTACTCGAGCGGGCTGAGGGTAAGCGAAGCGGCGGGATTGAACGTGGATGACGTGAATACCCGCGAGGGCCTGGTAAAGGTAAGGGGGAAAGGCAGAAAAGAACGGCTCCTTCCCATCGGCTCTAAAGCGGTAGATGCATTGAAGTCCTATCTGGTAGAGAAAATATTGCTCAAGAAGAGAAATAGTGCGTTATTTCTGAATCGCCGGGGAGGGAGATTGTCTGAAAGGGGGATAAGGCGCATAGTAGTGAAGTATGCGAAGTTGTCGGGCATAGACGGGAAGATGGGGCCCCATACGCTCAGACATTCCTTCGCGTCACATCTTCTTCAGGATGGGGCCGACCTGCGGGTGATACAGGAGTTGCTCGGCCATTCTTCGCTGTCGACGACCCAGAAGTATACGCATCTGGACATTACCCATCTGATGGACGTATACGACAAGGCGCATCCTCTTGCCGATGAGCAGGATTAACCTTGCTGTTGCTAGATCGATAAAGAGTGAAAGGAGTATAACTTCATGGGAGAAGTAAAGAGCGCCTTTGAGAAGGCGATGGAGAAGGTCCGGGATGTCGAGGACCTCACCCCCGAGGAAAAAGAGAAATTCAGGGAGCAGGAGAAGATCAAAGCCGTACTGGGTGAGTTATTCCGGGGTGAACTGACCAGGGACGGGCTATGGGAAAGATTAAAAGCAACAAGACCGTCTCTTTTAAAAGAGGCGCAGATGAATATAGTGGATTCACTGAGACTGGGCAGTCTGCCCGAGGAATTTAACCTGAGGAAAGACGGAATTCTCGCGATAGAAGTCCTCAAGGAAAGCCCCGACGCTGCAAAGGTGGAAGACCTTCTGAATACAATCGGGAAAATACAGAAACAATATAACGACGGCATAGAGCAGGCCGTCAGGGACTTAAGAACAGCCATCGAGGAGAATCCGCAGATGAGAATGAGTCCTGTCCAAACCCCGGATGGAAGAGTTGTCCATGCTTCTCTCACAGTGGAAGAGGCGATGCAGGAAAGGCTTTCCGAATTCCTTGCCCAGCATGAAAAACAGTTTGAAAGACTGTTTTCTCAGACCGTCTCGAAACTGAAGCAGGAATTTAAATAGGAGTGGAAAGGTCCGTATTATTCCTTCACGGTTTTGCATCATCCGCGAATTCCGCCAAGGCCCGTTTCCTGACCGGACATTTCAAAGGCATGAAAGGCGTGCGCCTCCTCGTGATGGATTTCAATCCCGTTGAAAAGGACTTCGAGTATCTCACGGTGACGGGGATGATAAACCGGCTCAGACAGTTTGTTATTGACAGGGATATGAGCAGCCCCTTTATCATCGCGAGTTCACTCGGCTGTCTTGTCGCTCTTCATTATGCCACGCGGTTCGGGGGCGTGGAAAAACTGCTCCTGCTTGCCCCGGCGCTGTCCTATGGATCTGTGCCTTTTACCGAGGAGACGCTTTCGCGATGGGAAAGAGACGGTAAGACGAGCGTTTTCCATTACGGCTTTCAGAAAGAAGCCGCCCTGAGGTACGATTTCCATCTCGATGCGCTTCGGTATTCAAATCCTGTTCCCCCGCCCACTGGCGTGACTATCATCCATGGGACAAGAGACGAGATTGTCCCTCCCCAAAACAGCAGGGAGTACGCCTCACACTATCCCGGTTCGGTAATACTGAGGGAGCTCGACTCCGATCACGGACTTCTTGACAGTCTCGATGTAATCGGGGAATATGCTGCGTCCCTTCTGTGACCTGTCTCTTACTTCCCCAGAGATTTTATGTAGGCGACTATATCCTGCATCTTGGCGGAATCTGTATCGATGGCTTTTCCCATGCTTGCATTCACTATACAGACATTCACGGCCTCTTCGAGGCTCTTCTGGATTCCGCCCGCAACATGAAATTCCTTCTTCGCT
>JBECKU010000221.1:0-7328 GCA_040235385.1 Candidatus Sulfobium sp.
ATCGAACTTGCCGGAGAGATCAATACCGGAATGCCATACCATGTAGTATCGAAAGTCATGGAAACGCTTAACGAAAGGGGAAAGGGAATAAAAGGGGCCTCGGTACTCATACTGGGATTGGCATACAAGAAGGACGTCGACGACGTCAGAGAATCGCCGTCGCTGAAACTCATTACATTGCTGAAAGAAAGGGGCGCCAAAGTCTCGTACAACGACCCTCATGTCCCCCGTACACATAAGATGAGGGAATACGACCTCAGGATGAAGTCCGTTCCACTTACCGAAAAGAACCTCGGAAAATACGACTGCGTCCTTATCTCCACGGACCACTCCGCCTACGACTATAAATTTATAGTGCAGCACAGCAATCTCGTCGTCGATACGAGAAATGCAACGAAGGGGATAAGGTCGAAGAAGATAGTCGAGGCGTGAAAAAAGACAGTCAAAAAGACAGTTGAGTAGTTAAGTAAGTTAAATAAGAAACCAGGATGAAAAGACATTGAGTATTTGAGTAAGTTGAGTAAGAACAACCACTAAACTACGTAACCATTTACCACTCAACTTTTATCTAAAAAGAGGGATGCGGTGGAAACAATATCTACGTATGAGTCCTTGGAAGTATGGAAAGAAAGTCGAACTCTAAGGTCCGAGATATCTGCATTGGCGAAGGGATTGCCGTCAAAAGAGCGATATCGATCGTCTGATCAAATAATAAGGGCTTCAAGATCAGTGACTGCAAATATTGCCGAAGGTCATGGTAGGTATCATTATCAGGAGAATATTCAGTTTTGCCGTCAGGCGCGAGGATCACTGTATGAACTATTGGATCATTTCACAGTAGCATTGGACGAAAAATACATTACTGAGGAATCTTTTGAGAAATTCAAAGGTAAGATATTTTCAATTGTTAAGATTCTTAACGGATATGTCAAATATCTTCAGAAACAAAAAGAAACAGGAAAAAATTGCAGGTAAAAATGAGTAAAATAAGTTAAGTGAGTTAAGTAAGTTGAGTCAGAAAACAGAAATTCACAAGCAAAAGGCCGTGGGCACTTCACTTAACTACTTAACTGTCTAATGAGCAAGGCTGTTTTACTTGACCACTTAACCACTTACTACTTAACTGTCTTATGAGCGAGGCTGTTTTACTTAACCACTTAACCACTTACTACTTAACTGTCTTATGAAAATTCTCGTAACAGGCGGCGCGGGTTATATCGGCAGCCACATGGTCAGGACTTTGGGAGAGCAGGGCCACGATATTGTCGTCTATGACAATCTCTCGACCGGGCACCGGGAATCCGTCCTTCACGGAAGGCTGGTCGTTGCAGACCTGGCGGATACCGGAGCGCTCGATGCCCTGATGGAGGCGGAAAATTTCGAAGCCGTAATCCACTTCGCCGCGCATATAGTGGTTGAAGAATCGGTAAAGGACCCGATCAAGTATTACCGGAACAATTTTGTCAACGCACTGAACCTGATCGAAAGATGCATAAAACATGGTGTCAACAGGTTCATATTTTCTTCGACGGCGGCTGTCTACGGGATTCCGGAAAAAATCCCGGTAACCGAAACGGCCCCCCTCTCGCCGATCAATCCCTACGGCTCTTCGAAGATGATGGTGGAGCACGCATTGAGAGACATCAGCCGTGCATCGGACCTCAGATACGTATCATTGAGATATTTTAATGTAGCCGGTGCGGACCCACTTTCGAGGATCGGGCAGAAATACCAAAATGCGACGCATCTGATCACCCTCTCGCTGAAGACCGCTCTCGGCCTGCGGGACAGTCTGAAAATATTCGGCACCGACTACGACACCCCGGACGGCACCTGTATCAGGGATTATATCCACGTGGACGACCTGATAGACGCCCATGTTCTGGCCCTCGACTACCTCAACGCGGGGGGGGCGAGCAGGGTCTTTAACTGCGGATATGGGAGAGGGTATTCCGTTAAGGAGGTCGTCGATAAGGTCAAACAGGTGACCGGTATCGATTTCACGACTCAGGAGACCGGAAGAAGGGACGGGGACCCGCCCGCCCTCGTGGCCGATTCATCCCTGATCAGAAAGGAACTGGGATGGGCCCCCTCCCGTGACGACCTCGAATTCATCATCAGGACTGCATGGGAATGGGAAAAAAAACTGAACGGAAGTTCAACGTTCTAAGTTCGATGTTCAAGGTTTGCAGATCAATTCGTGATTTTGCAGCATAGAACGTTGAACCTTGAACTTTGAACTTCTTTTTACAGTTTTAACAGCACCATTCCGGATACTGGATCGGGTTCTCTTTTTGCGGTGATCCCCTCAATTTCCACGATTACGGCCTCGAGGACGAGAAAAGTCTCTGAATTTTCCCTCAGACACCCAACTTTCACCATATCTTTCTTGCCGAATGCGCCGTGAAAATGCACTTTTGGGGTCTCGTCCTGCCAGAAGATCGTTCCGAAACCTGCCACCTCGTGACTCTCTCCCAATTTTTTCCATACCGGCACGGGTGGGAATTCGTCCTTTTCAGGCCCCACAACGATGCCCCCTTCTCTCATTCCCCCGACGAGATAAACCATTGCGGCTCTGATATTTTCTTCCTTGGCAACGGTCATCAGGTTTCCGATAACATCCTCGTGGTCTTCCAGTCTCATGACCACGATCCTCCCCGGCCTTCCCACCTGATATTTCATAAAAAACCTCCGACTATGTTCTACAAGCTATGAGCTGTGAACTATGAACTCCTTAGTTTACTATTATTTTCCGGCAGAATGAAAGATTCATTGACACTTCGTCCATTCCGGATTATGCTTTTGTTATAAATTATCCTGGAAAAGCAGTTAACCACTGAGACACGGCGGCACAGAGTTGAAAAACGGGAGAAAGCATATTTAAAGTCAAATTCTGCATTCTTGATTTTGCATTTTAGTCTTCTCCGTGTCTCCGTGCCTCTGTGGTGAATGATCTGCTGTTGTCAGGGTCATATGAATTATGAATAAAGAAAGTCGGCAGTGGACACAATGAAGGGAAAAAGAAAACATACGCGCTTTGCCGTGGAAAAAAAAGAAATAAACGGCAGGATGATATTTGCGGCCGAAGTCGAGGTACGCAATATCAGCATCAGCGGCGTTGCCATCCGTACGGACAGACGCCTGAGCATCGGCAATTCTTACGTGCTAAGGCTGCAGGACAGAGATAAGATCATCCGGGTTAAAGGCACCGTGGTCTGGTCATCGCTGACCGGCAGCACGAAGAACCCCAACGGCGACCTCGTGCCGATTTATACCGCAGGGATGAGGTTCACGGATGTCCTCAACGAAAGAGTAACGGAAATCATCAACTTCATAGAGGGTCACAAAAAAGAAGACGACCACCGCCTGAGCGGGCTCAGATTCGATATCTCCGGTAAGGGAAAGGCGATGTTGAATGTGCCTGCGGCATATAAAGTGAAGAAACTGAGCCTGGGCGGAATGCTCATCGAGGGCACTAACGCACTGAAAACCGACAGCAGGCTGGGAATGGCGATAACTCTTCCCGGGCACGAAATTGTAAAGTTTACGGGACGGGTCGCCTCGTGTCGTTCACTTAACGACGGCGGTCCTGATCGCCACGAGACAGGGATCGAATTCATAGGCATGTCAGAGGCGAACAGGGAAATACTGAAGGAATTTATCGTTCGTCTATATAGTATGCCCGAGGAACCCCCGCCCGATGTACGCGGGTAAGCAAGTCCCATCGCCTATTGCATATTGTCTCCGGATTTTCAAGGGTTATGGTGGGCGATACTGGTTTCGAACCAGTGACCTCTGCCGTGTGAAGGCAGCGCTCTCCCGCTGAGCTAATCGCCCTTAAGGCAGTAATAAGCTGACGAGAACAGCAACATTGACCGTCAACTGCGACCCACGCAGAAATATTGAAATCCCAGCTTTTCCATCTTGCCGGGCTCATATACATTTCTGAGATCGAAAAAGTACGGCGTCTTCAAAAGCTTCCTGATCCTCCCGAGCTCAAGGTTTCTGAACTCATTCCATTCAGTTACAATAATAACAGCATCCGCACCCTTCACGCAATCATAGACGTCCTTCGAATAATTGATTTTTTTACCGAAGAGATTCCTCGCATCATCCATCGCAACAGGGTCGAAGACCCTTATTTTCGCCTTTTCTTCCAACAGGTTCTCTATTATAAAGAGAGAAGGAGCTTCGCGCATGTCGTCTGTGTTAGGTTTGAAGGACAGGCCCAGAACGGCGAAGGTTTTCCCTTTCAGACCTTGGACGCCCTCCCTGATCTTTTCTACCATACGCTGCTTTTGCCGCTCGTTGGCCTCAACAGCCGATTTAACAATGCCGAGTTCAACGCCGTTATTCTCCGCGATCGAGAGCAGGGAGCGGGTATCCTTAGGAAAGCATGAACCCCCATATCCCGGACCGCTGTGCAGGAACTTGGAGCCTATCCGGCCGTCCAGACCCATCCCTTTGGCGACGGTCTTCACGTCCGCACCGACTTTTTCGCAAAGGCCGGAGATCTCATTTATGAAGGAAATCTTGACGGCGAGAAAAGAGTTCGATGCATATTTGATAAGTTCAGCGGTCTCGATATTCGTGATCACAAAGGGGGTCTCGATAAGATAAAGCGGGCTGTACAGGTCTCTTATGATCGCGACCGCCTGCTGACTCGATGTGCCGATTATGACCCTGTTGGGTCTCATGAAGTCCTCAATCGCGGAGCCCTCTCTCAAAAACTCGGGATTCGAGACGATATCGAAATCCGACTGTTCCTTCAATTTTTGCGAGATGATCGATCTGAGTTTAGCTCCCGTGCCTATCGGCACGGTGCTCTTCATGACAATAACTTTGTAGCCCGTGATAGAATCCGCTATTTCTTCCGCGACAGCTTCGACGTAGCTCATATCGGCAGAACCGTCTCCCCGCGGAGGTGTGCCGACGGCGATAAATATCACGAGTGAAGAATCGACCGCCTCCTGAATTTTCGTGGAAAAGCGCAGGCGCCCGTTCTTAAGATTCTTCTGCACAAGGTTTCCGAGGCCGGGTTCGAAAAAAGGGACTTTCCCTTTTTTGAGGGCCTTTATTTTCTTTTCGTCCTTGTCGACGCACGTCACGAAGACGCCGAATTCCGCAAAACATGCACCGGTGACGAGACCTACATAACCCGTTCCGATGATCCCTATATGCATGTTGAGCCCTCAAGACTGAATTTTATCACCAGTAAATTTATCCTACCGGAGAGTAATAATGCAACATTTGCATTAGCTTTTAGCTCATAGCTCATAGCTGCTATCTATCAGCCATGAGCTTTAATCTTGCTTTATTTGCGACCGCGAGGCGAAAACGTTGAACGTAGAACCTTGAACGTTGAACTTTTTTTGAGCTATGGGCTGTCAGCTAATCTTGACAAACGTGCGGGCGGAAAGTGACAATGAAAAGGCGGAATTTTATCGATCCCCGACGGCGTCAGGAGGGAGAACTTGCTGATTTTATGGATAATTTGAAGGACAATTTCAGTTGGAGCCGGTTTCATTCCTTCCGGCGGGAGATAAGGAAATCTTTCCCTTCCGTCTACGGCCTCACGATAAAGAAAAAAATTTTCGATGTGATCGCGGAAGAGATGCGGGATGGAGGCAAGATCCTGGATGTCGGGGCCTCCGTCACGCCGCTCCGGGAGAAGATCATGAAAAAGTTTCCCTCGTCTGTGTACAAGACTATGGATATCGACAGGGCACAGCACCATGACTATTACGATCTTGCCGATATATCTGAGACATTCGATTTGATCGTGCTGTCGGAAGTGATCGAGCACCTCGAATTTCAGGAAGGGATGTCCATGCTGGGACGGCTGCTCGAACTCCTCAGTGACGGCGGCAGGATGATCGTATCTACCCCGAACCTGCATCATCCTCACCGGTACTGGGACTCCGATCACAAGACTCCTTACCGCTATGACGAGATCAGCGGGGCGCTGCTCTCTGCCGGGTTTAATGTCGAGAATATCTACCGGATATATAACGACCGGTTTTTAAAATGGTTTTTCCGTATCCACGTGGCCTCACACCTCCACAGATACCTCGACATAGACTTCGCGAAATCGATCATTGTAGTGGCACGCAAGAAATGAGAATAGCGTTTCTCGTGACGAGGCTGAATAAACCGAGCGCAAGGTACAGAGTCTTTCAGTATCTGCCGATTCTGGAGAGAATCGGGTTTGTCCCGGAAGTCCATGTCATCCCCGATAGCGGATTGAAGCGGATGAAACTCTTTGCCGGGATGGCGGGATATGATATCTGTTTCTTGCAAAAGAAACTCCTGAACAACCTGGAATGGCGTGTCTTCCGAAAGAATTCGAAAAAGCTCGTCTACGATTTCGATGATGCGGTCATATACAAGGACTCCGCGAATACAAGGCAGACTTCTCTTCTGAGGTCCCGCAAATTTTTACGGACCGTGGGAGGCTCCGACCTTGTAATCGCGGGCAATGAGTATCTGAGGGGCCTGGCCTTAAAGAAGAACCCGGGGACGATCGTGATACCCACATCAGTCGATATGACAAGATACACTGAAAAGCCGCCTGAAAGCCCGTCCGGTACCGTGACCCTGGGGTGGATAGGAAGTTCCGCGACGATCTTTTATATGGAGAAGATGAAGGATGTATGGGACCGGTTGTTCGAAAGGTACCCGCACGTAATGCTGAAGATAGTCTCGGATACTTTTTTCGACTGTACGCGGATACCGGTAATAAAGAAGAAATGGGATTACGAAGAGGAGATAGACGATCTCCATTCCTTCGATATAGGGCTCATGCCGCTCACAGACGATCCCTGGTCCAGGGGCAAATGCGGTTTTAAGCTCCTTCAGTACATGGCCGTGGGAATCCCGGGAGTGTGCTCCCCCGTCGGGGTGAACAGAGGCATCGTGACGGACGGCCTGAACGGCTTCCTCGCGGACGGGGAAGACGAATGGATTGGGAAGACCGGGCGTCTCATCGAGAGCGCGGAGTTGAGAAAAGAGATGGGAAGGAAGGCCCGGGAGACGGTGGTCCGAAATTATTCCACGGATCTGGCCGGGGAAAAACTCGCTAAAGCCCTCGGTGCTTTAAGATGATGAGAGGAGAAACAGCGGGATGGCCAGTGCCATCATTGCCTCCGGCATGTCGGGACCGTGGCAGGAATCGTGGTGAAACCAAGGCGACAGCGAAAGTGCCAATGTGTTCAATAAAAAGGGAATGGCGTTGACTGCGCGTGATTTCGAAATAAGGTCGTGCGGGTGGAAGATTGTTTATGACCGGGAGGCATGCGGGTCATCGGTGCTCGAAGTTGTCAGCGGGT
>JBECKU010000136.1:0-4152 GCA_040235385.1 Candidatus Sulfobium sp.
GAGTATCCTTCCCTGTAATCGAAAGTAGCGTTCACGGTGAGCCCGTCGATGGGATATATCCTTGCACCGACGGAATAGACGTCCGCGTCTTCGGCATCCTCGTATTCCTGAAGCGAATACTGGGCAATCAACGTAACCGGCAGTGTCAGGGCATATTCCGCCCTGATGAGGTATTCCCTGAACTTCTCTACCGCAAAGACACTGTAGATCGAAGTTGAATCGAAAATCGGATAGGAATGATAAAATTCGGTCTTCACCATGAGGTTGCTTATGGGGAAGAAGTCGATACCCGCAACGGCTTCGTCGATCGTCTCCGTGAGCCGGTCGTATTTGAGCTCGGCATAGGGACTCAAACTCTTGAAAAAGTACCTGAAATTCATGCCGAATTCTTCGCGCGCGAGTTCCGACTCGTCATATCTCCTGACATAGCTTACCCCGAGCCGTGTTGAACTGACATCTTCGAGATGCACGTCCATGCCGATGAAATAGTTCCCGCTTTTCCACTCCTCCGAATCGAGGGAAAAACGCACGTCCCATCCCCCCGCCAGCGTAAGGCCGAAAGGTCCCATCTTGTGAATATTGACGGTCGCCCCGTCCATGATCGACGTACCCGCCGTAAAATTGACGAACTGCCTGCCCAGACGCGCTGAAATATTCTCTATAGGGGAATAATCGAGATAGAGATAATATAGTCTGGTGTTGAAGTCATCGTCACGGACGCCTCCGCCATCCAGGTCCTGCCATAACCGGCCGTACCCTGCGAAGGAGAATTTTTTCTCCGGTGGGACATAGCCGAACCTCAGGTATTGCGCAATGACGCTCTGGCTCTCTCCCAGCAGATCGTCACCCCACAGATACTGCGTGGACGAAGTAAACTCTAAAGGTTCAGCCTGCGCCACTCCAGCAGTAAGATAGACGAGAAATACAATTGAAATAAGAAGAGACGCTCGAAAAATAATCCGCATGTAACCCCTCCTTTCATAGTGCTGTCATTTGCCTGAAAATCCCAATCGGGATCGTTTACATCCACCCGTATTCATTCACATAGGCACTGCACTCCTTTCGTTAAGCTTTGTTTCGATAAGATTTAATGAAACATAATTTCCGGTGTCAGTCGCCGTACCCCTGGTTCGCGCTAGAACCTATCGAAACTGAAATTTGATGATAAGCCTCTAGTGTAGTACGTCCAACGCTTCTTTACACTCGTCATTGCGAGCGAAGCGAAGCAATCTCCTTTTTCACTGCTGATTGCTTCGTCGATTCTCTCCTCGCAATGACAAGAGACTTATGGTGAGTCATTCCGGATTGTCGGAATGACAGCCATAAGGCAACAACCTTGAAACACACACTAGCAGATTCTATCATGTGTCCAAGCTCCGCGCAAGAATTATTTTGCCGTTTTTGCCCGATTTATTGACAGCGTCCTTCTCCATCTGGTAAGTTTCAAATATATGACAGCAGACCGTATCATTACCGTCTTCAAAGGGAAAAAAACCATTTTTCTCGTTAACTCGGTCCTCGGACTCCTGCTTATAGCCGCAGTGCTGCTTCTGATCAGACATGTTCTGGCAATTTCCCTGACAACTGCCAAAGAGACTCCGCGGCAGGAGAAAAAAATTCCGGCCGGTTCGAAACTTGCTTTCCCTGACTATGAAGGCATCCTCAGGAACAACCCGTTCGGATTTCCGGCCGGAGAATTGAAACCTTTATCGCCGGCTTCGGAAAATGTGGCGGCGGTAAAGTCCGACGTCACACTGATAGGGACAGTTGCGGGCGACCGCAAGTTGAGCTACGCCATCTTCATGGACAAAGCCGGCCAACAGAATGTGTTCAGGGCGGGCGATCAGGTATACGGGCTCGGGGTATTAGCCATGGTCGGGACAAACCGGGTGGTCCTGGACGCAAAGGGGAAGGAGATCGAAATAGAGCTCTCCGATATCACCGCCGTCACCGATGTAACAAAGCCGGCGAAGGCGCCGCTCAACAGTTTCGGGCGGAAAATCGGCGAATCCAGTTTCGTCATAGACCAGCAAAAGGTGCAGGATGCCATAGAAAAACCGGACCAGCTCATGACCGATGCGCGGTTCGTACCATACATCGTGGGAGGGCAGCAGAGAGGATTTTTATTGCGGGAAGTCAAATATGGGGGTATATATCACAGTCTGGGCCTCCAGAACGGCGACGTTCTCCTGAGAATCAACGAATATGACATCTCGACCCCCGAGAACGCTCTTCAGGCCTTTACCGCCCTCAGGGGCATCGACAGGGCGCAACTCGACATTCTAAGGCATGGATCGCGCATGACGATGACCTACCAGATACGATAGAGCGGCCTTCGCGGCGCAGCCGGAAGTCGCATGCTTTCCCCGCCCGTATTCAAAAGAAGTAAACTGATATTGACCTGATTCTCTTTTTTACATATACTTACACAATGATAAATTTTAAAAGCATTTATAAACCTATTGCCCCCCCCTGCCTGACCGTATTATTGCTGGTCTTTTCATGCACCTCCGTACTTGCCGCCGATACACCGGCAGAGACTAAAGAGGCCGCCAAACAACCCGAGAAGGTTACCTTCAATTTTGTTGACGTCGACCTCGCGTCAGTGACCAAATTCATCAGCGAAATAACCGGCAAAAATTTCATATTTGACGAACGACTCAGGGGCAAGATTACGATCATCGCACCTTCGAAACTCTCCGCCGACGACGCTTTCAGCCTGTTCACATCCGTTCTGGAGCTTAAGGGTTTTACCGTGGTACCTTCCGGGGTGGATGCCTATAAGATCATCCCCAGCTCGGAGGCGAAACAGAGCGGCATGAAAGTCACGGCGGAAGGCGTTCCTCTCAATGAGTCATACATTGTGAGGACCCTCACGTTCAATTATATCTCCGCGGATGAGGCATTGAAATTCCTCCAGCCCCTCGTTTCAAAGGACGGCCACATATCGACGTTCGGCCCCGGCAACCTTCTACTGGTCGTCGACTCGGGGCTCAATATCGACAAAATTCTTTCGATCTCGGGACTTATCGATAAGCCTTCTGTCACCGAGATCCCTGAGGTCGTCCCCCTTCAGTACGCGAGCGCAGATGCGGTCGCCAAGATACTGAACGAAGGATTCGGAAAGGGGAGGCCCGGCCGGGTCGTTCCCGGACAGCCGGGTGCGGAAAACGCAACAGCGGTTGCCGACGTCAGGCTCAACGCTGTAATAATTTTCGGGGACAAGGTGGCCAGAGAGTCCATGAAGGCCCTTATCCCGCTCCTCGACGTTCCCCCGCCGGAAGCTCAGGGAAGGATAAACGTCTTTTTTCTGGAAAATGCCGATGCGACCGAACTCGCAAAGGTCATGGAGGGCATGCTTAGAGGCCCCCAGGCAGCGGCAAGGCCGGGTGTTCCTGGTGCCCCTCCCGGTCCGCATATAAACCCTTTCGAATCTTCCGGCAGCATTACAATCACACCGGACACGGCAACCAATTCGCTCATCATCGTGGCATCCCCGTCCGACTATCAGAATATAGCCCAAATCCTCAAACAGCTTGACAGGCGCAGGAAACAGGTCTTTGTCGAGGCGATGATCGTCGAGGCATCCATCGATAAGCTGAAGGAAATCGGGACGAAATGGAGAGCTATCGCGAGAAATAACGGTGAGCCGGTATTCATCAGCGGGGTCGGAAGGATGGACCCTACTACGCTGCAGGACATCATTTCCGGGCTCTCGGGACTTACCATGGGCGGGATGGGCAATTTCTTCAACATCCCCATAACCAGCGTAAGCTCAGACGGCACGCCGACGACCTCCACCCTGAACGTCCCGGGGTTTTCGGCGCTTTTCAGCCTTAACGAGTTCAAGGACGCGGTCAATATCCTCTCGACCCCCCAGATACTCACATCCGATAACCAGGAGGCCGAGATCGTTGTCGGCGAAAATGTCCCCTTCATAGCCGCCAGAGAGAGGGACATTACCACTACGAGCACCGTAATTAATTCGATAGAAAGAAAAGATGTCGGCATCAAGCTGAGGATCACTCCTCACATCACTGAAGGAGATTATATCAGGCTTGATCTGTATCAGGAGATATCTTCGGTAAAACAGGAATCCGAAAACATTATCATTAATGTAGGTCCTACGACAACGATGAGATCGACCAAGAC
>JBECKU010000370.1:0-1962 GCA_040235385.1 Candidatus Sulfobium sp.
CCCCAGGCGGTGCGCTTCCTTCGCCGCGATGAGCTCCCGCCGAGCGTCCACGATGAACACGGCCCCCGGCAGGCGGCTCATGTCCTTCACCCCGCTGAAATACTTCTCCAGCTTCTGGCGCTCCCGGTCCAACAGCAGGCGCTCCTTCTTGGTGTAGAACTCGAAGGCGTTCTCCTCCTGCCCCCGTTCCAACTCCTTCAACCGCCGGATCTGCCGTCGGATGGTCTGGAAATTCGTGAGCATTCCCCCGAGCCACCGTTCCGTGACGAAGAGGGAGCCGGATCGATCGGCCTCCTGCTCAACGATCCCCCGAAGCTGTCGCTTGGTGCAGACGAAGAGGACGCGCTCCCCCTTCAACACCACGTCGCGGACGGCTTGCTGGGCGCGGATGAGGCGATCCAGCGTCTTCCGGAGGTCGATGATGTGGATGCCGTTGCGTTCCGTGAAGATGAATCCCTTCATCTTCGGATTCCAACGGCGGGTCTGGTGTCCGAAGTGGACGCCTGCCTCGAGCAATTCGTTCAGTTGAACCTGCTGCATGTCGGAGCCGGAGTAGAGATTACCGCTTGCTGAACTGGAAGCGTTTCCGGGCCTTTGGGCGCCCGGGCTTCTTCCGCTCAACTTTGCGGGGGTCCCGGGTCAAAAGGCCCCTGGACCGGAGATTAGGCCGCTGTTCTTCATCGAAGGCCACCAGAGCCCGGGCGAGCCCGAGGCGGATGGCGTCCGCCTGACCCGTGAGCCCGCCCCCATTCACACGAACCTGGACGTCGAACCGGCCTCCCAGCTCAGTGACCTGGAGAGGTTCCTCGACCCGCATCTGATGTGTCTTGCGGGGGAAGTACTCGGCCATCGGCCGCCCGTTTATGGTCCATTCACCGCTACCCTCACGGAGGAGGATCCGGGCAACGGAAGTCTTCCGTCGCCCGACGGCCTGGATCTTCTGGAGCTCCTCTGAAACCATGGAGATTCTTGCCTACCCTTTGATCTGGAGGGGCTGAGGGTTCTGGCCCTGGTGAGGATGTTCGGCCCCGGGATACACCCGAAGCTTCTCCTTCATGTGGCGCCCAAGGGTGTTCTTGGGAAGCATTCCCTTGACCGCGAGCTCGATGACTCTCTCCGGATGGGTCTTCAACATCCGAGCGAAGGGGATGTGCTTCTCGCCACCCATATACCCGGAGTGGCGGAAGTACGTCTTCTGCTCGGCCTTCCTCCCGGTGAGCACCACCTTGGACGCGTTGACCACCACCACGTGGTCCCCCGTGTCCAGATGAGGCGTATAGATGGGCTTGTGCTTCCCGCGAAGGAGGCGCGCCACTTCGGTGGCCAGGCGGCCCAGGGCCATGCCCTCGGCATCCACCAGCCACCACTGACGATCGATCTCGTCTTTTTTCGGAGTAAGGGTCTTCATCCGTGGGCCCCGAAATAACCAGTTCAAAACAGAGCTTTCTAAGCTATTTCTGGGGCGATGAGGTGTCAACCCGCGCCGGGGGCGGGAAATCACTGCATGAAGGTCTCCAGGAACCGTGCTCGAGATGCGTGTCGGAGTCGCAGAAGGGCCTTCTCCTTGATCTGCCTGACCCGCTCCCGGGTGATTCCCAGGAGTGCCCCGATCTCCTCCAGGGTCATGGGATCCTGGTCATCCAACCCGAAGTAGAGTCGGAGGATCTTGGCTTCCCTTTCCTTCAGTGTGGACAGAGCCTCCTCGACGGTCTCCTTGAGGGCCCGCTCGTAGGCCTCGTCCTCGGGGCCCGGGGAGTACTGATCCGGCAGATAGTCCAGCAGACGATTGTCCTCTCCGGGAGTGACGGGTGCGTCCAGTGAGAGGTGGGACTGCGAAATGGCCAGAGTCCGCTCTACCTCCTCCCGGGAGATCTCCAGCTCTTCGGCGATTTCCTCCACCGTTGGCTCCCGTCCCAGCTCCTGGAGCAGCGTCGAGCTACGGCGCCCGATGCGGTGCAGCGC
>JBECKU010000206.1:0-3843 GCA_040235385.1 Candidatus Sulfobium sp.
TCAGATTCTGCAATCTTCATTTTTAAGTCTTCTTTGTGCCTCCGTGCCTCAGTGGTGAAATTTGTTTCCGGTTCCGGCTTTGCGGGTTGCCAGGTCAGTGTGTATATTTCCCAAGGCGTTTGAGAAACTCGATATGGAGCCGCTCAGTAGGTATTATGCGGAATTCTATCCAGTTCGCTTCTCTTATATCAGCGCCGGCGGGCAGGGGGACTGGGGCGTAAGTGAAGAACGAGCCGTATTTTTCTTCCAGTTCGGGCAAGGCGGAATAGAGCGAGTCCAGTATAAAGCGGGCATTTTCCTGGACCTGAGGTCTCAAGTTCTTGTTATGCCCGGTATCTCTGCTCTGGGGGTACCGCACACCCACCAGAATCAGGCTGATATGGCCTCTCGTCTCAGGGTCCTCCAGAGCTTTCAGAAAGACCATGCCTAAATTTTTCATGAACGAGGGTTCCGACTCTTTCATATGATAGGCGCTCATATAAAGAAATGATTGCTCGACAAAAATAGAGCCCGATCTATATTTAATAGCTCGCATCTCGGCGGGGCCGAACTCTTTTGCGAGGATGGCGTTGATGTTCTGAGTGAACATGATCCTCGGCTCGGAGATAGCGAGCGCGGGCTCGAGAAAACGCTGCACTTTAACGGCCCTGTAATAGAGGAGCGCGCTAAGCAGCAGAAGACCGATCAGCGTGAGGCTCAGGATGGGGCCCGGGGGAAGAAACCATTTTCGGATAGAACCTGTCTTTTTCACTGCAGAAGGTCCTCAAGAAGAGCCAGGTTTTTGATGGCATCCTCAAAGTCGTTGTCGCTGATTTCCGTAGGTTGATGTATGGCTTTATTTCTCATGCGCAATAAATGCCGGAAAAGCCTTTTGCGGTAGGGGCTTATGCTCCGCGACTGTTCCATGGCCTTCAGGCAGTCCGAGAGAGCGGGGCAGGAACTGCCCAGGAGGAAGTCGGTAAATGACTTCAGCCTGCTTTCCAGGTAGTGACCCAGGAGCAGGGACGCTACAACAGGCTCTCCTTTCCGGTAGTATTCCCGGGCGAGTTCGGCCGAGATTGCGCCTTTGAATATTCCGATGTTTTCATCCGATTCGCGCTCTCCGGGAGCGAGACTCTGTATCTTCTGGTATACCTCCAGGCATTTGTCGATCATGTTTTTTTCGAGATAGGACTCGGCGAGAAGGAAGAGTTCCCGGATGGTGTCAGCTCCTTCCCTTTGGTCGCAGGCAAAGGAATAAGCCCGTCCGAGGGCCTCGGACTTGTCGTCTTTCTTGTCCAGCACATCAAAGTGTCTTGCCCAGCGCTTGCCTTTCAACACATTGTCTTTGGTGAAACGGAACAACTGCTCGGTTACTTCCGCCTTGTTCAGTTTGCCGCTTATTACGATGATGCTGAGTGTTGGATAGTTCTCAAAAAGCTCGGGGAGGGCGTCAATCCCTTCGTTCATGCGGTCGAACTCGATATCGAGCGTCATAAGGTCGAAGACCTGGGAGGTCAAAAGGGTCTTTGCCTGTCGTACGCTGTTGGCCTCAAAGAACCTGAGATCGCTCTCTTGACTGCCGAGTGCCCTTTGGACTTCGAGTTTCAGAAGTTCCCTGTCTTCGTAATCGTCGTCTGCGATGAGTATTTTAAACATGGATGGTTTCTTCGACAAATGGAAGATGGATTATGATCTCCGTGCCGGTCCCGGGTGCGGTATATTCCTTCCCGATACGAATTTTTCCTGCATGGAGTCCGACCACGTACTTTACGAAATAAAGACCCTGTCCCCAGCCCCCGGCTGATTCCTTGCCCTTGTAAAAACACCGGTCCGCCTCCTGCTCGTTCATGCCGATGCCCTCGTCCCGGAACGACAGGGATACATACCGGCGTCTCACGTCGACATCGAAGGAGAAGGAAAGGGAGATCCGTGCGCGTTCCTGCCCCGACTTTTTATACTTGATTGAGTTGTCTATCAGGTTTTCGAAAACTGTCTTAAGGAGAGTATGTGATGCGAAAATAGCGGGAGAAGCTGTCCCGTTCTGAAAATGAAAATCCGCGAGGTCACTGTATTGGTCCGCCAAATCTTCCAGCATCGCTTTCAGGTCCACCTTACCGAAGTCGATCAGACCGGCTTCCCTCTCATCGGAAATCTTCTTGAAGATCTCAATGTCGGCAAAAAGCTTGTCCATGTTCTCATCGATCCTGGCTTTCACATCGGGTGTTACCGGGGAGAGAAGGTCGATACGGCGTTTTATCCGCCCCAGATTGTTTTTGAATTCATGACCGATTGTAGCGGATATATAACGGATGAATTCGTTCCGCCTCGCGATCTCCTGGTTCTTCAGGACGAGTAGTTTGTTTTCCCTGGCCCTTCTTTGTTTCTGGCTGTAAACAAAAGTGAGATACATGCAGAACGACGTAAAAGAGACCAGCATAACGACAAATGCATAATTGGCCACGTCAACGGAAGAATTCAGTTGTGTCTGAAGCAGCGCGAGGCGATCTTCAACGGATGCTTCAAGGGGTATCGATATGGGTTTCTGCCATGGAGTTAGAACAGGGATCAGCCTGTCAAAGGGCTGCATAAAGCGGTTCAGGTATACCATGGCCAATATGAGCCAGATGCATGCCATGACTGCCATCATTATTGTATGCCGGACGGTATGAAAGGCCGCCCTCAGGGAATCGGGCATAATTAATAGTAACCCATCCAAATCATAAATTGCATGCGGTCAGGGTCTTGACCATTTACGAGAAAAAAGCAGTTTATCGGTCGACGGTATCCTTTCCGGCCAATATCCGCACGAACTTGACGTTCTTATCATGTTTCATTACCGCAATTTTCAAAAAGATACCTTCATTTCCGCCCGTAGCTTTATAATCCCGGACGAAAAAACCTGCTCCGGCGAGCCGGCGGATTATTTTTCCTTCCGGGTCCTTCAGCCTGATGAGCATGACGTTTGAATCGGACGGATACAATTTTATGCCGGGCAGCTTTTTCAATGAGCGGGTGAGATATTGCATCTCATCGTAAACATACTTCCTTGCGAGTCTTTTGTAAGATTCGTCCTTGAGTGCGGTCCGAGCGGCCTCAGCCGCAAGGGTATTGACAAAACAACGGTTCTTTACCGAAAGTCCCCCGATCATGTCTGAAGAGGAGACGGCATAGGCCAGTTCCAGTCCGGGCAGGCCGTAGAAATGCGCTGTCGTACGTGCGACGATTACGTTGTTATAATCCGGAGCGGTGAAGGCACAGAAATCATCCTCCGCAAATTCAGCGAGCGATTCATCGAGAACGGCCGGAATGTTCAGGACGGATGCGTATTCAATGATCCCGGCCAGTTCATCCTTCCTTATTACGCGTCCGGTGATCCGGTTCGGATTGGAAAGAAACATCATATCGACGTCCTTCAGATATAAGTTCACTTTCGCGGCAGTGATATCGAACCCCGATCTCTCATCAGTGTCCGCGAATATTACGTCTGCGCCGCAAGCCGTCGCAGCTTCTTCATAAATATCAGGGGCGGGACCGACCACGAGTACTTTGCCGGGCTGCAGGACGCCTGTTGTCAAATGCAGGAATTCGGCCAGTGAATTCGCAAAAAGGATCGAATCGCCCGCGATTCCGAACTTTGATGAGAAGAGCCTCCTTAACCGGATCAACTCCGGGTCCGGATATAAATTGATCTTCTTAAGGGTCTTACGTATCGACGCCTTCACCTTTCTGGAAGGACCGACAGGGCTTATCCCGGAACTCGCGTCCACGACTTTGTTTTCGCTTATGCCGAATTTTCTTGCGAAGCTGTAAATGTCTTTTTCCATTACCCGCCCGGATGTGTCTGGATCTTGGGTGAAATAA
>JBECKU010000212.1:0-31937 GCA_040235385.1 Candidatus Sulfobium sp.
ACCTTGACCTTATCGAAATAGATATCGGTCCGGTCTTCTCTGAAAGCGATGCCTGAATGACCCAGGGCGGCCATGATCCTGCCCCAGTTTGCGTCGTTTCCGTAAATCGCTGTCTTTACGAGATTTGAATTTGCGACAGCAAGGGCAGCCTTTTCGGCATCACTCTCCTTCGTAGCCCCTTTTACCATGATCTCGACGAGTTTAGTCGCCCCTTCACCGTCTTTTACGATAAGCCTGGAGAGTTTGTAGACGACTTCATTTAGAGCATCGGTGAAGACGGTCCGATATGGGGACCTTTTGGTAATCGGGGTGTTTCCCAGCATTCCATTGGACATAATCAGAACGGTATCGTTTGTCGACATATCACCGTCTACCGTGATTCGGTTGAAGGACTTTTTTACAGCTTCTCTCAGGGAAAAATCCAGAACTTTATACTCTATAGCGATATCCGTAATAATAAAACAGAGCATGGTGGCCATGTTCGGGGCGATCATCCCCGACCCTTTGCAGATCCCCGAGATTATGCCCTGCCGGTCCCCGATCCTCACCCGTTTCGAGACGAGTTTGGGAAATGTATCGGTTGTCATGATCGCCTCGGCAACGTCACGAAACGACGACCGTCCGAGATTATCCACGAGCTCATCGAGAGAAGGAATAATCCTCTTCATCGGCATGGGTGTCCCTATAACTCCCGTCGAACACATATAGGTCAGGGAAGGCCTTATAGACAGATACTCCGAAACGACCGACACGATCTTCCTGGCATCCGCCAGCCCCTTTTTGCCGGTGCATGCATTTGCGTTGCCGCTGTTTATGATAATAGCCCGTCCCCGTTCCGAACGTATATTCTGCATGCAGAGTCTGACAGGCGCGGCTTTTACAGCGTTGATGGTGAATGTACCGGCCATGACGGCATCGGCCTCCGAGACGACGAGAGCGATGTCTTTCCGGCCCGGTTTTTTGATGGCCGCCTCGGCGACCGCAAAGAGAAACCCTTCAGGTATTTGCATTATTCTCCCCGGCATATATTAGGATAAATTTATCGATAATTGTTTGCAACGTTTTCGGACCTATATTTTCAGTTTCTCTATTTCTGCCGACAATTTGGCACCCTTAATACTCATTCGGGCTACAGATACGGGCAGTGTAAACCTCCTCGGTCCGGCGCTTCCCGGGTTGAGGAACATTACTCCCTCTGACATCTTAAGAGAAGGGCGGTGAGAATGGCCGCTTATTACGGCCCCTATCCCCGATGCAGCAGGATCGAGATCGATGTCATGGATATCATGGAGCACATAGATTAGTGAGCTCCCGACCTCGATGATTTCTCTTCGAGGTAGTCCGTCCGCCCAGTAGCCCTTGTCCATGTTTCCCCGAACAGCTACGACCGGAGCTACGCTTCTCAGCGCAACGAGTACGGAAGGCGCCCCGACATCACCCGCATGGATGATCATCTGCACTCCCCTTAAAGCATTAAGGGCCTCCGGTCTCACCAGACCGTGGGTATCGGAAATGACCCCTATGCGATGAGTATCGGAAATCGGCGTGTTATATTGTTTCATGCTGGTGCGGAAGGCATTCAAGGACCTTGAGTTATGGATAAAGCGCGAGAGTGTCGAGTCCTTCTGTTTCAGCGAAGCCTGCCATGAGGTTCATGTTGTGGACGGCCTGACCCGACGCGCCCTTGACCAGATTGTCGATCGCTGTAACGATAATGAGCGTGTTTGTCCTCGCGACGACCTTCATACCTATCTCGCAGATGTTTGTCCCCCTGACATTCTTTATGTTCGGGAGGACATTTTCCTCCAGGACTCGTATGAACGGTTCATTCCTGTATGTCTTTTGATAAAGACCCACCGCCGACACGGTATCAGCCCGCTTCCTGAGTTTGGCATAGACGGTTGTCAGAATCCCCCTGTCGACAGGCAGAAGATGGGGGCTGAAGTTGACGGCCACCGGTTTTCCGGCCAGGAATGAGAGTTCCTGTTCGATCTCGGGAGTGTGCCTGTGTGTGCCGATTCCATATGCCCTGAAACCTTCGTTGACCTCGCAATAGGAAACTGCAACGTCGGCTTTTCTCCCTGCCCCGCTCGTGCCGGATTTGGAGTCGATAACGAGGGACGAAGGATCGACGAGTCCGCTCCTGATCGCGGGAAGCAGCCCCAGGATTGCACCTGTCGGATAGCACCCCGGATTCGCAACAAGCCTGGTCTTTTTGATTTTGGTCCTGTAGATCTCGGGCAGGCCATAAACCGCTTTTTTCAGTGCTGTCTGGAAAACATGGGGCAGTCCGTACCACTGCCGGTAGACTTCAGGGTCCTTGATCCTGTAATCAGCGGACAGATCGATCACCTTCCTGTTGTTCCTGAAAAAGAAACTCACGGCTTCCTGGGACGCTCCATGGGGAAGAGCCAGGAAAAAGGTATCTGCCTTATCGAGGAGCTTCTCCTTATTAAGCGGTTCGTATACAAGGTCGCGGCACGCATGGAGATGAGGGAATACATCCGAGACTTTCCTGCCGGAGGACCTCTCTGATGTGACTGCGGTTATCTCTGCTCCCGGATGACCGGACAAAATGCGCATGAGCTCAATACCGGTGTATCCACTTCCCCCGCAAATCGCAACCTTTAACATGATGACATTATGCCTTCCTTAATCGGTGATCCGAAAAAAGTGATGAAATAAAGCGGATTCGCCGGGCGAAAGCAATATCCGCTTGTTTCGGACTAAAGAGTTGAAAAATAAAGGGCTCGTCCGAAGAACGAGCCCTCAAAGTACATATGAACTCCCTCTTCAAAGGGATCTTTATCTCTTCGAGAACTGGAAGCGCTTTCTCGCGCCCTTGAGACCGTATTTCTTTCTCTCTTTTTCCCTGGGGTCCCTTGTGAGAAAACCTTCCTTCTTCAATTTCCCCCTGAGATCGGCGTCCATTTTTGTAAGCGCCCTCGATATTCCGTGTTTGATAGCGCCGGCCTGTCCGGTAAGCCCGCCGCCTTTGACCCGGACAGTCACGTCGTGCTTGCCGGTGGCCCCCACCAGTTCTATCGGCTGTCTAATGATCATGCGGAGGGTCTCCCGAGGGAAATACGTATCAACAGGTTTGCTGTTTACAATAATATTTCCCGTTCCCGGAGAGATGTTCACCTGTGCGATTGAAGATTTTCTTCTGCCTGTTGCAGAGTATTTAATTTCTGCCATCGATGCTCCTTTATTGCAAGATTTCAGGGGATTGAGCCTTATGCGGATGTTCCGGTCCCCTGTAAACTTTAAGTTTCTTCAACATTGCCCTGCCGAGGGTGTTCTTCGGGAGCATTCCACGGACCGCTTTTTCCACTATCCTTTCAGGGGTCTGTTCGAGCATTTCTTTCGCGGTCTTTGCCTTGATCCCTCCGATATACCCGGAATGATGATAGTAAACCTTGTTCGTCACTTTGTTTCCGGTGAGTTTGATCTTATCGGCATTAACTACCACTACAAAGTCGCCGGTATCGACGTTGGGCGTGAATACCGCCTTGTTCTTGCCTCTCAGGTATATGGCGACCTTGGTGGCAAGCCTTCCCAGAACAGCATCCTTCGCGTCGACTACATACCATTTGCGGTCGATGTCACCTTTTTTAGCGAACTGAGTCTTCATTATCAAACCTCTCAACCTTTCTTCTGAAAAATAAGATTAAATAAGATACTTCATACAGCCCGAAATTGTCAATATTTCTCGGGCCTTAAGATAATAATCGGGCAACTGCCGGGAATGGCTGCGAAGGTCGAAGATCAGACAAAAATACGGCCGCTTTTTTCAGGGATTTACGCGATATTGTGTATACTTTATCATAGGGACGGAATTCGGGAAAAGTATAGGAGGTTACATGGTCTTGACTGTCTGTTACTTTTCACATATAGGCAAGGTGAGAAAGAACAATGAAGACAGCTTGCTGATGAACGATTTTCTTCTGTCGGAATCGAGCATGAGATTTGTCGAGTGCTTTGTGCTGGAAGGTGATAAGTTTATCGTTGCGGTAGCAGACGGGATGGGGGGGCACATGAAGGGTGAAGTGGCGAGCAGAAAGGTCCTCGAAGTCTTCAGGGACAAATACCGGGCGGTTGATGATGCTGAGGGCATCAGGGACATCTTCAAGACCGCCAAGGAAGAATTGAACAGGATCGCAGAAGCCGACAGGAATAGCTTCGGTCTCGGGACGACGGTATCGGGAATGCTTTTGATAGAGGGGAAAGCGCTCATATTTCATTGTGGCGACAGCAGGGTCTACAGAGTAACAGGGGGCCGGATCGAAAAGATGACCGTGGATCATTCCGTCGTGCAGGACCTTGTGAACTCCGGATTTATCACCGAAGAGGAGATGAGGACCCATCCCCGGAAAAATATCATCACATCGTCCATTATGGGGGACCTGAGAGCCGGACTTCCTGAGCTGTCTATTCAGGAAATCGCCCTCGGAGATGGGGGAAGATTTTTTCTTTGTACGGACGGGGTCTGGGAAAGCATGAGCGGAGCGGAGATGGAAGCGTGTTTTGTTCCCAAAGATATGTCGGCGGAGGCAGACTGTCTTCGCGGAAAAGCACTCGGCCCGGGCCATGACAACCTAACCATGATCCTTGCGGATGTGTCTTAACCGGGATAGCATCTCAGTCCCTTATTCATCGTCATTCCCGATGTAGTAATCGGGTCTCCTCTTCTCCTCGGCGAACCCGCCGGTGTGCGGGAGCGACTCGCCGGGGCGAGAATCCTTATCTTTAAAAAACATAGAGCTTGTGCGTGGGAATGACGCTTGAAGTACTCACATGTGTAAAGCGTTGGCCGTATTACACTAGGCCAGCTTTGAAAGGTCCCCGAAGCTCGAGGCGAGGTCGCGGACTTCCTTCAGAAGGGAAAGCCTGTTTGACTTGATCTCTTCGTTTTTATCCATCACGAGGACTTTGTCGAAGAAATTATTGATAGGACCGGTCATCTCCGAAAGTGTACGGAGACCTTCTTCAAATTCCGCTTCATTGAGAAGGCCGGTTATTTTTTCCTTTGTCGCCGCCAGTGAATTGAAAAGGTCCTTTTCTTCAGGCTGGGTGAGGAGATCTTCTCTCACTGGAGGCAGGGAGGTCCCGGGAATGATGTTATGAACCCTCTTGACAGCAAGGAGAAAATCGGGAAAACTTTTATCCCCTCGAAAATTCTTCAGCGCTTTGGCCCGACTTACAATTGCAGCTGGAGGAACGTCGAAGGTGAGAGGCAGGAGCGATTTTACGATATCTTGTGCAAAGCCCATAGAAGTCAAAATAAATTCCACCCTCTGTTCCATGAAACCGTCGATAGTCTCCATTATATTGCCTGTGGACTGAATATGTGAGAGATTCTCCAGCGCCTTCAGAAAAATATCGCGGAGCGAAACATGAAACGCTTTGTCGATCAGAATGGCCACGACACCCATCGCCTGTCTCCTCAGCGCGAAGGGGTCTTCGGAACCTGTCGGGACGAGACCGATCCTGAAAAAAGATGCAATGTTGTCGACCTTGTCCGACAGACTGAGGAGTGAGCCGATGTCTGTTTCCGGAAGGTTTCCCCCGAAGGAGTGGGGAAGATACTGCTCTTCGAGCGCTGCTGCCGTCCTTTTGTCTTCTCCGTCGTGTTCAGCGTAGTATCTGCCCATAATCCCCTGCAATTCGGGAAACTCCCTCACCACTCCAGTGACGAGATCGGTCTTTGAGAGAAGGGCCGCTCTAACGAGGAGTTCCTTTAAAGAAGGATCGATCCTGTCGGCGAGGTATCCTGTGAGAGAAGCCATCTTGTCCGTCTTTTCCCTGAGAGTGCCAAGTTTATCGTGGAAGGTGACATCTTTCAGATCTTCCACTCTCCCGATCAAAGATTTTCTTCTATCTTCCTCAAAATAGAATTTTGCATCATCGAAGCGCGCCCGGATGACACGCTCGGCTCCGACTTTTACGGTCTCATGGTTTTCTTCCCTCGTATTGCTGATGACAATGAAATGAGGGAGAAGATTCTTCTCGTCATTCCGGACCGCAAAATATTTTTGATGGTCCTTCATTACGGTGATCAGAAGTTCTTTGGGAAGATCTAGATATTCCGGCCCGAAACTACAAAGAACAGGCACAGGAAATTCAACAAGAAAATTCACCGTTGTAAGGAGACCCTCATCCATGACCGGACGCCCTCCCGATCTCGCGGCAAGTTCCCGGATGCCCTTTTCTATTATCTGTTTACGTTTCTCCTGATCCAGTATCACATAATTTTTGGCAAGCACGTTTTCGAATGCTGATATATTTTTTATCTGAAAGGACCCCGGTGCAAGAAACCTGTGACCGCGGCTGATATTGCCGCTCCTGATCCCGTCTATCTCGAAACTGATCGCATCCTGACCGAAAACTGCGGCTACCCAGTGGATCGGGCGAACGAATAACAAATTCCCGTCCCCCCATCGCATGCTTTTGGGGAAGCGCAGGGAAAGGACTAATTTCCGAAGTGCTTCAGGTAAAATGGATTTCGTCTCACACCCTTTTTCCTCGATGATTGCGGCAACATAGTCGCCCTTAGCTTTTTTTACGACTTTCAGGTCGGAGACTTCAATGCCGAGCGATTGCGCAAACCCCGATGCCGCCTTAGTCGGATTACCCTGTGCATCGAAGGCGGCATTTATCGGAGGACCAAAAATTTCTTTAGTAATGTCCCGCTGAAGGGAAGATAGTCCCATTACTATTAATACCAGTCTCCTCGGTGTGGCGAAGGTCTGGATCTCTTCGAAGGAGAGGCGGTATTCGTTGAGAATGGCTGTAGCAATGACCCGAAGGTCCGAAAGGGCCCCGGGAAGAAACCGGGCGGGTATCTCCTCCGTACCGATTTCCAGAAGGAGTGGGAGAAGTTTTTCCGCACCGGTCCGGGTTGTTTTATCCGTTCGGTGTGTCTGACCGTTCATTTCCCGCCCCGCAACAGAGGAAATCCCAATTCCTCTCTCTGTTTAAAAAAGGCTTCAGCCGCCGATTTTGCAAGATTTCTCACCCGCGCGATATATTT
Source organism: Candidatus Sulfobium sp. (assembly GCA_040235385.1). Taxonomy (GTDB): domain Bacteria; phylum Nitrospirota; class Thermodesulfovibrionia; order Thermodesulfovibrionales; family UBA6898; genus JBECKU01. Next base: position 7,034 of record JBECKU010000212.1, read on the forward strand.
TGTCCTCTCAGTTACTGAGATCGCACCCCTTGCGTCAAGCAGGTTGAAAAGATGCGAACACTTCAGACAGAACTCATATGACGGAATGACAAGGCCGAGTTTGTGCATCCGGAGAGATTCGCTCTCGCAATCGTCGAAGTGCCGTGCAAGAAGTTCTGCATTCGAATGATCGAAATTGTATCGGGAACCCTCCACTTCACTCATATGATGCACGTCTTCGTAAGTAAGATCCTTGTTCCATTTCAGATGATACACGTTGTCGACCCCCTGCAGGTACATCGCGATCCTTTCGAGCCCGTACGTTATCTCAAGTGACACCGGTTTAAGATCGAGCCCACCGACCTGCTGGAAATAGGTAAACTGCGTCACTTCCATTCCATCGAGCCAGACCTCCCATCCAAGGCCCCAGGCCCCGAGCGTCGGTGATTCCCAGTCGTCCTCGACAAACCTGATATCATGTTTGGTCGGATCCACGCCGAGTGTTGAAAGACTTTCGAGATAGACTTCCTGACTGTCCTGGGGTGACGGTTTTATTATGACCTGATACTGATAGTAGTGCTGAAGTCTGTTGGGATTTTCCCCGTACCTTCCGTCAGTAGGTCTTCTGGAGGGTTCGACGTAGGCCGTCTTCCATGGTTCGGGACCGAGGACCCTGAAAAAAGTCGCCGGATGGAACGTCCCGGCACCGACCTCGGTGTCGTAGGGCTGAAGAAGCACGCATCCCTTCTTTGACCAGAAAGAATGCAGTTGTAAAATTAAATCCTGAAAGTACATCCAAGGACCTCCACGAGCTAAGACAAAATCTTAAATAAACCAGCCGGATTTTGTCAATTGAAAGTGCTCGCGTCGCTCAGGAAGCGGTCATGAAGACGGCGAACTGTCTATCTCCTTCTTCTGATGTGTTGAGTAAACCCCATGTTCGATCAATAAGAAATGTATCATCGCACTGCTGCAGGCAAGGGGCTTACTTAATATGAAACGAGCAGTGATACGGGCTCTCTTTGATAAAGCCGTCAAGTATATATTAAAATAATAAAGTGTTTTAACATCGTTTGGCACTGCCTGAAAAATTCTCAAAAAAAGGAGGTATTTCCGCAACCGGTAAATCCAAAGAAGTAAAAGTCGTTGCAGTGAGGCAGTAAAGTCGCAGCATATCCCTCATCAACCCTTCTCATTCCCCACGCAGCCTTATACAACCTATTTTGGCTTCTCTTTTTATCGCAACTGCAGAAAACAATGTCTATGAAAAAAAAGGCTCTCGAAAGCATAGCGAAGGCCTGCAGGCCGGCAGCCGGATTCGTAATTTTCCTGGTGCTCTTCGGCCTTCCGTCTTTGGCGGCGCACGCAGGCTCACAATCCAGATCTGATTCTATGGAAACCCTTGATTTCAAAGGTTCACTTAACGGAAGGGGATTGCCGGAAGAGTGGAAGCTGAAGGTCCACCGGGGAGAAGCTGGTGCGGACATGGTCGAGGAAAACGGCGAAAGGGTCCTTCACATGAAATCGGCGGGGTCGTCTTTTGCGCTTGAACATGATGTGGATGTCCGCATCGACAGATATCCCTATCTTATCTGGACCTGGAAGGCAGTCGCTCTTCCGACGAAAGGCGATGTGAGGGAAAGGTCCAGGGATGATCAGGCACTCCAGTTGCTCATAGGATTCAAAGACGGACGGGTCCTCAGCTACGTCTGGGATGCAACCGCTCCCGAAGGCACGGTTGTGGACAGGTCCCTCCCATGGCCCTTGTTGATCAGAATAAAGGTGATAGTTGTCGATTCGGGCATCTCCGACATAGGCAAATGGGTGACGAACAGAAGAAATATTTATGAAGATTACAAAGAACTCTTCGGAAAAGAGCCGCCCCCGGTGGAAGGTGTCAGGGTGCAAATGAATACCCAGCATACCCGTTCGAGTGCGGAAGGATTCATGAGGGAGATCGTCTTCAGCGGGAAAACCGTCCTGGCGGCGTCAGATATTTCCGGATCCTTATAGTCGATTCTTTGGATTCGAAAGAAGACTCAACTCGCCGGAGGAAAAATCCAGGGAGATGCCCGGCCTCTCCCTGGATTAATTCGGTATCAATTTGACGTTATTCGTCAAGCTCGATGGATTTCTTGGTCTTTTCTCTCCTTCTCGATTCCTTGGCGGCATATTCATCCATGCATCCGGCGTTCTTTCCCTCCACCATGGAACATTCAAGATACTCGGCGATCTCCATGATGCATGCCCTTATGGCCTTGCCTGTAGGAGTTTTGGAATAATTGCCCAGGCTTCCTGAAAAGATTCCGACACTTGCGCCGAGGTCTATTCCTCCGGAGGATGAATTCGCCTCTATGGTTCTTGCATCCACGATTTCAGCAGTGTCCGTATCGATTACCTTGAGGTCGACTGCTATATAGGCCTTTTCTTTCTTCCCACCGATTCTGAAACCAGCTATCCCTAAGCCGCCGCCGGTTCCGCTTGTGTGTTCTTCATAAGCGGACACAGTCCCGGCAACGAGATATTTCGCTCCTTTAATTTTTCCGATCTTCGCCCGTGTAGATCTGCTGATTCTGCCAGAGGCGCCAAGATCCTGCTCACCCAGTACGGCATCGATCTCTTTTCTCTCGAGCACCTGAAAGGAGTTCATGCTGGCGAGTTCAGAGATCAGCATGTCCTGAAGTTCAGATCCTACGCTGGATCTCCACCAGCCTGCATTCGTGTCATTGGTGAATCTCAATACCCCTATTCTCGGCTTAGCCCCCGCGAATGAAATGGATGCACTTAACAGCAATACACAAAAAGACGCCAACATAATTTTCTTCATGACTCGTTCCTCCTTCTGATGTTTGTTAATTATATTTTGGCGGAAAATTATTTTCAAGTGAGGACAAGTCTCGGCCGGTTTAGATATATCGCCCATATTATCGGTCTTTTGAGAAGTCCACCGTGATCCCGGCTGCAGGGCTTTCCTTTTCGGGACCGAGTGTCGTGATCCTGTAATCCCTCGGTATGCCTGGATTATCGGCGTCGATAAATGCCGGGATCCGGGTTTCAGCGATAAGGCTATAGCCGGCCTCATTCATGCGCCTGTAAATTCGGAAGCCCCTGATCCATGTCTCCTCAGGCGCCTTCCAGAAGAGGAAAACCCTGTCGGATGTGGTGAAATAACTCAACCCCTCAGGCGCGGAGGGCACTAATTCGCGGGCACTTACGACGAGTTCCCGGGACGGCCGGCCTTCGTTCCAGACCCCGGTATCCCTGAGGCTCCTTACGGTATAGAATACGGTCCTGTCAATGAAAAGTTCGTCCCTGAATGAGTTTACGGACAAGGGCATATCATTAACAGGGGCCATTCCATACTCTTCTCCTTCAAATCTTCTGTGAATGTTGTAGAGGCTCCCGCCTCCCGTCCCTGTCCATGACAGTATGACCGAATCCGACTTGACCGTAAAAGAGAGATCTTCAGGAGGCCGGGGCGGCTGAACGGGCCGGACCCTCAACATATTCGAGCCTGGGCTCGCGATGCCGGAGGATGTCCTGGCGATGACCATATATTGATAGGGCGTGTTGTCGGAGAAATTCGTATCAGCGAAAGAACGGACGTTCTTGTCGGCTTCCGCGATCTTTCGGTATTCGCCGTCCGAAGACCTCAGGACCTCAAAACCTGCAATTTCCTTCTCCTTCCCCCGGGGAAAGGACCAGAAGATGATAATGGCGTCCTCCCTGTGCAGAACACTCTCAAGGACCGGGGAGGGAGGTTGTTTGAATGACCTGAGCGTCGGCGGCCCTTTTTTGCCACAGGACAACAGGAAGAAAGGGGTCAATATGAAAGCAAGAACAAGAAAAGAAAGAACAACCGACGGACCGGAGGGAAGGGAATCTGAATGATCTTTTTCCCTGGCGCTCATGATGATTCCCTTGCCCCCTTTTCCGGACCCGTCCTCATTTTACCCGGCGAGGATTTTCCTGAAACGCCGTATCTGCTTCCGCACCTCCGTCGGAGAAGTGCCCCCGAGGGAAGAATGAGATTTGACGGATGCAGAGGGGTCCAGTACACCGGAAACGTCACCCTCGATTTTGGAAGAAAAAGACCTTAATTCTTTCAGACTTAGGGATTCCAGACCGGTTTTCCCGGCAATGCAGTGCATCACGATCTTGCCGGTGATCTCATGCGCCTCCCTGAAAGGGATTCCTTTCCTTACAAGATATTCGGCGAGGTCAGTTGCGGTCGAATATCCCTGGCCGGCGGTTGTGCTCATCCTGTCGGCATCGAAAACAATTTCGGGCAGCATTGCAGCCATGGCTTCGAGACAGGACCGAAGAGTATCACCTGCATCGAAGACGGGGAGTTTGTCCTCTTGCATGTCCCGGTTGTAGGTCAGGGGCAGTCCTTTCATAAGAGTCAATACTGCCATGAGGTCTCCGTAAACCCGGCCGGTCTTTCCTCTTACGAGTTCAGCCACGTCCGGATTTTTCTTTTGCGGCATGATGCTTGACCCCGTTGTAAACGCATCCGAGATCTCTATGAACCTGAACTCCTCTGTAGACCAGAGGACGAGTTCTTCCGCGAAACGGGAGAGATGCATTATGGTAATGGCAGCACAACCGAGAAACTCTATAACGAAGTCGCGGTCCGAAACCGCGTCCATGCTGTTTTTCGAGACAGCGGAGAATCCGAGTTCCCTGGCGACATACTCCCTGTCCGTGGGGAAGGTGGTTCCCGAAAGAGCACAAGAGCCGAGCGGCAGAATATCGGTCCTTTTCAGGGAATCCTTGAACCGGTCCCTGTCCCGCTGGAGCATCTCCACGTATGCGAGCAAGTGATGAGCGAGCAAGACGGGCTGTGCCCGCTGAAGATGAGTGTAGCCGGGCATAAGTGTCCCGACATGCTGTTCCGCAATAGTAAGCAGGACCCTTTGAAACTCACGGATGAGGCCGAAGATGGTATTCGTTTCATCTCTGAGATAGAGCCTGAGATCGAGGGCAACCTGGTCGTTCCTTGACCGCGCCGTATGCAGCTTCTTTCCCGCGGGACCGATTTTTCCGGTCAGTGCCTCTTCGATATTCATATGGATGTCTTCAAGTTCGGGATTGAAGCGGAAGCTTCCGGCCTCCAGCTCGGAGGCTATTTCCTTCAGCCCCTTCACGATGGCCTCGGAGTCGGCTTTTAGTATGATACCCTGCCTGCCAAGCATCCTTGCATGGACGATGCTGCCCGCGATATCATGTTTCCAGAGTCTCCTGTCGAATGTCACCGATTCTGTAAAGGTCTCGACAGTTCGCGATGTCCTCTTCCTGAACCTTCCTGTCCAGGGTTTCTTCACTCTGTATATTCCTCCTCGTTTACGACCTCGCTCACTCTCAACGCTCGAATACATATTATAATGAAGAAGCCGGGAATTTTCTCGGAAAATGCCTTTTTTAAAGCTGAACCGGCATATCCCGTTGATTCCCGCGTCTACTAGACCATGTGTTCGGTAGTTCGACTGTCTCTGTTTCGGACTGATTTGGTACTATAGAACCAGTGAATACTAAAAACGATCTCATCCGACAGCTTCAGAAACAGATGGATTCTGTCATCAGAGGCAAGAGCGACGCGGTTAAGATGGCCATCGTCACTTTGCTCGGAAAAGGCAATCTTCTCATCGAGGACATTCCCGGCGTCGGCAAGACAACACTCGCCTTCGCCCTCGCAAAGTCGACCGAATGCTCCTTTCATCGGATCCAGTGCACCAGCGATCTGATGCCTTCTGACATCATTGGGATAAGCATCTTCAACCAGGAGAAGAAGGAATTCGAGTTCAGGCCGGGACCTTTATTCTCTAACATCGTCCTGGCCGACGAGATCAACAGGACGAGCCCCAAGACACAGTCGGCCCTCCTTGAGGCCATGAACGAGAAGAAGGTCTCGGTTGACAGGAAGAGATTCAGATTGCCTGAACCGTTTATGGTGATCGCGACACAGAACCCCGTCGAGTACCATGGAACTTTCCCGCTCCCGGAGAGCCAGATGGACCGTTTCATGATGCATATAAAGCTCGGCTACCCTGAGCCCGGTTACGAGAAGCTGGCCCTGACGTCGGGGTCGAGTTTCCAGCTTCTGGAGAGTATGAACCCGGTTGTGACAAAAGGGGATATACTGGCGATGCAGGAGGACGTCGACGGGGTCTTCGCCGATGACAGTCTCGTCGATTATCTCATGCACATTGTCCATGAAACAAGAAACAACGACAGGGTCCGTCTTGGTGTCAGCACCCGGGGCGCCCAGTTCTTTCTGCGGGCCGTGAAGGCCCATGCTTATTTCGAGGGGCGGGACTATGTCGTTCCTCATGACATAAAGGAGCTGGCGCCTCTTGTTCTCTGTCACAGACTGATCCTGAAGACGGGCAAATTCATCTCTGATGCCCAGAAAGTCATACAGGATATACTCTTTAAAATACCCGTTCCCGTCTGATATTCAATGAGACCGACCAGGGAAGGAAAAAGGTTCTTTCTGGCCGCAATGCTTATTGCTGTCGCCGCAGTGAATACCGGAAACAACCTGATTTATCTTATCCTCTCCCTGATGCTCTCTTTTATGTTTATCTCACTCGTAGTGTTGAAGATCAACCTTTCCCGCCTTTCCGTTGAGGTTGAGGCCGAAGACCCGGTATTCGCCGGAGATAAGTCGTACCTCAGAATCACGCTGACTAACGGCAAGAAGTTTATCCCTTCATATTCTGTGCGGATATCCGGCCCAGGCGTCGCAGAAGCATATTATTTTACCTTCATTCCTCCCGGTAAGAGTGTCATGGGGAAGATGGACATGATCTTTCCCCGGAGAGGACTGTTCAGTTACGGGGATTTCAGTATAAGGAGCGGTTTCCCGTTCATACTCCTTTCATCCGAAGAGAAAGTCCGGGGGCAGGGCGAGGTGCTTGTGTATCCCGCGCTCCTTAATATTGATAGGGCGGTTGGTCTCCTGCCGGCTGGGACCGGCCGGGGAATTGCAAAGTCAGCCGGTCTCAGCGATGAGATTTTCTCGATACGTGAATTCCGTGACGGCGACGACTGGCGGAAAATCCACTGGAAGGCCTCGGCGAAGGCAGAGGGCCTCATTGTCAGGGAATACGGGGAGAGCAAGGTCACGAAAGCGACGCTCTTAGTGGATAATCTCGATAACGGTATGATCAGGAGGTCCACCCACCGCCGAAAGGGACCGGAGAACGATCACTATGATGCCGCCTTTGAAAAGATGGTCTCTGTCTCAGGATCGATTGCAAAGCATTTCCTGGACATGGGCTATCACGTCCGTGTTGTGACATGCAGGAAAGTCATTCCTTTCGGCAGTGGAGACGAGCACCTTTTAAAGATACTCGATATCCTTGCCCTGATAAGGAAGGAAGAACGGTGTGACAATATCCTTCCTCCCGATGGAGAGGGGATGACTGTTTCCGTAACGCCGTCTTCGGCGCGTTCTTCTGCTTTTAATCTTGCGGGTACCATGGTAGTCTATGCCGATACTCTATAAGGCTGTCACCTTTGTTCTTGCCCTTGCGGGATGTGCCGGTCTTGTCATATCCGGTGAACTCAATCCGCTTATGACCCTGGGCGGTCTCGCATTGTTGCCGGGGTATTATGGTTTTTTGAGATACGGCAGGCATGCTCCGGGATGGGCCGTGGGTCTGTTCTCCCTTGCCGCACTTGCCGTCTTCTCCCTTGACGCATACGTCTCCACCGACGTTTTTCTCGCGGTGGCGCACCTCACAATAGTTTTTCAGGCCATTAAGAGCTTCGACATCAAAGAGCCGTGGGACCACCTCCAGGTTTATTTTGTTTCGCTCCTTCAGCTCATCATCGCCTCGGAATTGACTCACTCCATGGCATTCGCCGTCATTTTTGTTGTGTTTATGATCCTGCTTGTTACTGCGATGGTGCTTTCTCATTTTCTCAAGGAAGGGGGTCTCGGTAAGGTCGGCACTGCGAGACCTGTACTGGCGATCACGCTGCTGTGTCTTTTCATGACGATACTATTCTTCGTAGCCATTCCCAGAACTCCATTCAGATTTCTTGCGAGGGGCCATCTGCGGGGTATAAAATCCGTGGGTTTTTCCGAGCGGGTCGATTTCGGATCCTTTGGAGAAGTGAAACTCGACCCCACTGTCGTCATGAGGATATAAATCAGCGATGATACGGGTGTCAATCTCTACTGGAGAGGAGTTGTTCTCGACTATTTTGACGGAAACTCATGGAGTAACACCTTTGGCGGGAAACGGAGAATCCCAGGAACTTATAGAAATCACGTGATCTCGCCTTTTGACAGAGACGGGGCCCTTGCGCAGACGGTTTATCTGGAACCGCTCGATTCGGACGTCATCTTCGGTCTACCAGTGATAAGAGCAGTTGAGACGGATTCGCGGGTCATACTGACCGATGAGGCCGGAGATGTTTTTTTCCGGCGAAAACCGTCGAGGAATACGAGCTACAGGGTTTTAAGCGTCCCCGGCACAGGCTTGCCGGGAGGAAATGACTCTCGCTACCTCCAACTCCCCGGCGGTATGGAAAAAATCATCGGTCTTGCATCAAGCGTGGTTGCCGGGTCGAATGATGATTATGAAAGGGCCGGTTTAATTGAGCGCTTTCTGAAGACCAATTACACTTACTCTCTCTCTGCACTCGAACCCCCTCCGGGGGTCAGCCCGATCGATGCATTTCTTTTCAGGACGAGGAGGGGATATTGCGAACATTATGCCACTTCTATGGTGCTTATGCTCAGGGGCCTTGGTATACCCGCACGGATAGTGAACGGCTTCTACGGGGGTGACAGGAATGAATACGGCGGTTATATCATCGTCAGGCAGAGCAACGCCCATTCCTGGGTCGAGGCTTATGTAAAAGGATCATGGATGCTGTTCGACCCTACGCCGGCGGAAGTGTCGGGACAGCCTTCGGGTATGTATCTTATCCTTGATTCACTTAGGATGAAGTGGTTCAGGTACGTAGTCGGTTTCAGTGCGGCTGATCAGGAAAGAATCCTGGATTATTTCTCCTTTCCATCACGGTCGTCAGGCGGCCGGACCCGGGTTCTGAGAGACATTAAATCATTGTTCTTTGCCTCTGCCGTGGTGGCTGCAGTTCTGATGTGCGGGTTTTTTTTAATGACAGCAGTCCGCCGCAGAGGTCAAGGCATGGTCTCGGACAGATACATCTCACTGAAGAAGTCGCTTCGGAAGAAAGGGGCCGAACTCGGAATTTCGTCTACACCGTCCGAAGTCAAGGCGGAACTTGGACGCTTTGGGCTTGATAGCTCTTTCAGCTACTTTATAATCCTGTATGAGGAATACAGATTTGGAAAGAAGAAGATGACTGATGATGGTAAAAAGGAATATGAAAAATTATATGGTGAGCTCAAGAGAAAATTAAGATGAAGCGGATAAGTGAAATAGTCCCCCCTCAGAAGAGGGGGGACATACGAGCTAAAGCTTTACAACGTTGATCGCTTTTGGACCTTTCGGGCCTTTTTCCACATCAAAGCTGACCTCGTCACCTTCAGCCAGGGACTTGAAGCCGTTGCCCTGGATAGCGGAATGGTGGACAAAAACTTCGCTGCCGTCTTCACTTTTTATGAAGCCGAAGCCCTTGGAGTCATTGAACCACTTAACTGTTCCAGTTGCCATTCTGGTGCCTCCTTCTTCTTGAAATAAAGTTGCAGGAGAATTTGGCTGTCCAGAAAGAGACAACAAAGTATGTCTTTCTTGTTCATTCAAGCCACAAATACTTCTGAACTTCTATTTCATAATGACAGCTTGCGTAGAAAAAAGTCAATATCCCCGGCCATCCTGATTTAAGGAAACCGATGCCGGGGGGAAACGGCCCGGCACTTCGTATTATCGCCGCTTACTGTGATATAATGAAACTTTCGGAATGGCATAAAGACCCTATTTAGAATGATCCGGCAGAGGTTCCGGAGAATCTCGGGAGGGAAGATGGTTATCGGTAAGCCGTTTCTTACGGTCGAACAGATTCAGACCAAGATCAGGGAGCTTGCTGACAGGATCTCGGATGATTACAGGGACAAAGACCTCCTTGCCGTCGGCATATTGAAGGGCGCGTTTATTTTCTTCAGCGACATCGTTCGGCTTATCCGGGTACCTTTGTCAATTGATTTTATTATCGCATCGAGCTATGTAAAAACCAGAACATCCGGAGAAGTCAGGATGGGATACGATATCGGCGTGGACGTCACAGGCAAGGACGTCCTGCTCATAGAGGATATTGTAGATACCGGAGTTACACTTAACTATATCAGGGAACGGACGCTGATGAAAAGTCCCGGGAGCCTGCGGATCTGCGCTTTGCTCGACAAGGTAGAGAGAAGAGAGGTCGATGTGCCGATCGATTACGTGGGCTTCGAGATCCCGAACGAATTCGTAGTAGGGTATGGACTCGACTATGACAATAAATTCAGAAACCTGCCGTATATTTCTATATTCAAGAAGACTGCATGATACGCTAAGGAGGACCTTTTAATGTATGAATTGACAGTTGAGGTAGGTTTTGCAGCGGCTCACCAACTGAGGGGATATATGGGGGACTGCGAAAACATGCACGGTCATAACTGGCGGGTCCATATCACCGTCAGTGCCGAAAGGCTCAACGATATCGATATAGCCGTAGATTTCCGGGAGTTGAAAGCGATCGCCAGGGAAGTGATTTCTCCGCTGGACCATGCTTTCCTGAACGATGTCTTTCCGTTTACCGAAAAGAATCCCTCCTCTGAAAATATCGCCAAATGGATATTCGATTCCATGAAGAAGAAGATCAACAACGAAGACGTCAGGATTTCTGCCGTTACAGTGTGGGAATCGGAGAACTCATCCGCTTCTTATTATGAAGATTGATCCCGGGTTTCCGGAAGAGGTCCTGTCCGGCGCTCTGGCAAAAGGAGCGGACCAGGCTGAGGTTTTCCTCAGGTCGTCCCGGAACATTTCGATCGAGGTCAAGGACCAGACGGTCGATTCCTTTAAGTCTTCGAGAAGTTTCGGATACTCTCTCCGGGTCATAAAAGACGGGCGTCTCGGATTTTCCTATTCCACTGATCCCCTGGAGATCGACGCCATCGTGGCGCGTACCATCGAAGCCGCCCGTTTTCCGGAAAGAGACGACGCCCTCGAATTACCGGATTTTTCGGGTGTCGCGGACGTCGATGTTTTCGATCCTGAGGTTAAAGGGATATCCGAAGCCGAGGCGATCGATAAGGTCATGCTTCTTGAAAAGTCGGTATACGCGGAAGACGAAAGGATAAAGAAGCTGAGAAAGGCATCGGGTTCCTTTACTGTTTCCTCGACCACGATTGTGAATTCCCGTTCCGTGAGAGCGGAATATGCTTCGACAAGATGTTCTGCGCAAGTCATGGCAGTGGCTGAAAAGGAAGGGGAAAGCCAGATCGGGTGGGATTACAACGGCAGCCGCTTTCTTGCGGACGTTTCCTTTGAAGACGTGGGGAGAAAAGCAGCGAGACGCGCCGTCGCTTTGCTGGGTTCGAAGAAAATGACGGGGTGCCGGGCGCCCGTTATTCTCGACAATGCCGTAACAGTCGATTTTCTCGGGGCCTTTGCAGGTGCTTTCTCCTCGGAGGCCGCCCAGAAGGGAAAATCACTGCTTGCGGGAAAGCTGGGCAAGAAACTCCTGAGTCCGGCGATCAGGATTGTCGACAGCGGAATTCTTCGCGGTGCGATGGGAAGTTCCCCCGTAGACGATGAAGGGGTCTGTGCACAGGAAAAGACTCTCGCAAGAGATGGAATAATAAAGAATTTTCTTTATAATACGTATACTGCTAATAAGGGAAGGGCGGTCTCGACCGGAAACGCGGTCCGAAGCGGTTTTTCTTCCCTCCCTTCGGTCGGTGTCACGAACCTGTTTTTGGCAGCCTCTTCATCGGAGCAGACGGTAAGTATTGACCGGATGTTCGATATGACTGCCAGAGGATTGTATGTGCTCGACGCAATCGGAGTCCATACAGCCAATCCTGTTTCCGGTGAATTCTCGGTCGGTGTGTCGGGGATCTGGTTAGAAAACGGCAAGGCTGTTTATCCGGTCAGGGAGGCGGTGATTTCGGGTAATCTGGTAGATTTATTCAGCAGGGTGGAGGCTGTTGGAAACGATATTAGATTTTATGGAAATATAGGCGCTCCCACACTGCTGATTGTGGATATAGATATCAGTGCATGAACTGATTTTATTTAAAGTGAAGGGCTTGTCAAATAAATGAAGATCGGAATGTATTACGGCAGAGACGATATCCGCATCGAGGAGATACCGGTCCCTGAGATCGGTCCGGGAGAATTGCTGGTCCGGATAGAGGCGAGCGGCATCTGCGGCAGCGATGTGATGCACTGGTACAGGGCGGGTAAAACACCGCTCGTTCTCGGTCATGAAATCGCCGGGATCGTGGCGGTCGTGGGGGAGGGTGTTCAGGCCTATCAGGAAGGAGACAGGGTCTCGGCTTCTCATCATGTCCCCTGCAATACCTGTCATTATTGCCTTCATGGTCATCACACCGTCTGCGATACGCTGAGGCGCACAAATTTTTATCCCGGAGGATTTTCAGAATATGTGAGACTGCCGGCGATAAACGTCGACAGAGGGATATATCGGTTGCCCGGAGGTATGTCCTTCGATGAGGCGACTTTTATCGAACCCCTGGCCTGCGTGTACCGGGGACAACGAATAGCCGGTACCGGGATGGGACATAGTGTCCTCGTGGTCGGAAGCGGCGTATCGGGACTGCTGCATGTGCAGCTTGCTAAGGTGCTGGGTGCATCCCTGGTAGTTGCCACGGACATCAACCGTTACAGGCTCAAGGCCGCTTCCGGGCTGGGCGCTGATATGACGGTGGATTCAATCGAAGATGTTCCGGACTTCTTTAGAGAAATAAATGAAGGGAGGGGCGCGGATATAGTGATCCTCACCACCGGCGCCGAAGCGGCAATACACCATGCCGTCAAGTCCGTCGACAGGGGCGGTACCGTGCTTTTTTTTGCGCCCGCCGCAGTCGGTGTTTCCTTTCCACTGCCGGTAAACGAAATATTCTGGCGGAACGAGATCACACTGACTTCTTCATATGCAGCCAATTATCATGAACATGCCGTTGCGATGGAGCTTATTGATCAGAAGAAGGTGAATATAACAGATATGATTACACACAAACTCCCTCTTGACGAGATTCAAAAGGGTTTCCAACTTGTAGAGGAAGCCGGTGAGTCGCTCAAGGTGATCATAAAACCCTGAGGGTGTCTCCCAGCGATTGCTTTATCAAGATAGAAGAAGGCGAACATGCTGAAAAAGTTCATAAATTCGGCAGATATTAATTGTGATTCACGTAAACGCAAACTAAATCTTGAGTGCCTATCAAAAAAAATACGTCGCTACATTCGGGGGCTGAGAGGAGCCTTAGATTATGGACCTTTTTCATCATGTTCGCCTTTCTCGGTTTAAATTGGGTGTGCAATTGTATGGTAAATACGTCGGGGAACGAGGAAACGATTAGAGTATTACTATAATAGGTATCTCAGCGGTCGTGGCTGGGTGAAATTTATCATAAGGAGGTCATTATATGGATTGGGGTCTGAAGAACCGTCTTTCAAGAATAATCAAATCTGACGGCAAGACCGTCATGCTTGCGGTGGACCATGGGTATTTCCTTGGTCCCACCACGGGGCTTGAAGATGCCGGCAAGACTGTCGCGCCCCTTTTGCCGTACGCGGATGCGCTCATGCCCACCCGCGGCATTCTCCGTACATCGGTGGACCCATCCTCGGATACAGCGATAGTGCTGCGTGTGTCCGGGGGCAACAGCATTCTCACGGAGCTTTCCAATGAAGGGATCGCTGTCGCGATGGAAGATGCGGTGAGGCTAAATGTCGCCGCTGTGGCTTTGTCCGTCTACATAGGATCGCCCCACGAACACCAGACTATTCTTAACCTCACGAAGCTGATCGATGAGGGGCACCGCCTGGGCATTCCGGTGCTTGCGGTGACTGCGGTCGGAAAGGAAATGGTAAGGGATGCCCGGTATTTAGCTCTTTGCTGCCGTATAGCGGCCGAGATGGGAGCACACTTCGTAAAGACATATTATTGTGACGGTTTCGAGAAGGTCGTAAAGACCTGTCCGGTGCCGCTGGTCATGGCCGGAGGGAAAAAGCTGCCTGAATCCGAGGCCCTTGAACTTACCCACAAAGCCATCAAGCGCGGGGCCTCAGGTGTGGATATGGGCAGGAACATCTTCCAGGCGGATGACCCTGTGGCAATGATACAGGCGGTCAGAGCGGTAGTTCATGAAAAGGCTTCCCCCAAAGAGGCATATGATCTTTATCACAGTCTCAAAAGTCGAAAAAAGCCGTCGGGGAAGGGGGCGATGAGGGGCGTAACCGCTGCGAGCGAAGGCGCGAAATAGGGGGTTTCCTTCAATTCTCCTCCGCTTCCCAAATTTTGACGAATCTGGTAAAATGAGCGTCTATGCAAAACGGATTTAATTTTGATTGGGCCTGTGCGACCCCGGAGGATGGATAATGGATTATTTCTTGACCGAAGAGCAGATGATGATACGAGATCTCGCAAGGCAGATCGCCGAGGAGAAGGTGGTCCCTGTCAGGGCGGAACTCGACGAGAAAGGGGAATTTCCCTGGGACATCATGAGGACGCTCGCCCAGTCCGACCTGTTTGGACTCTTCATCCCTGAGGAATACGGGGGACTCGGAAAGGCCACCCTCGAATTGTGTATCGCTGTTGAGGAATTATCCAGGGCGTGTGTCGGTGTATCTACCACGTATGCGGCTAATGCCCTCGGTACCTTTCCGATCCTTCTCTTCGGGACCGACGAACAGAAGAAGAAATATCTTCCGGATATCGCAGCCGGGAAAAGACTCGTGGCCTTCGGATTGACGGAAGCCAACGCGGGCAGTGATGCGGGAGGGACCCAGACGACAGCGAAACTCGAAAGGAACGAATATGTGATCAACGGGACGAAACAATGGATCACAAACGGCGGGGAGGCGGAGATCTACACGATCATCGCTATTACCGACAGGTCGAAAGGGCCGAGAGGGGCGTCCGCCTTTATCGTTGAAAAGGGGACTCCCGGGTTTACCTTCGGGAAAAAGGAGGACAAGATGGGTATCAGGGCGTCCGCCACGACCGAACTTATTTTTGACAACTGCCGGATACCCAAAGATAATATAATCGGTAAAGAAGGGATGGGCTTCGTGGTGGCAATGAAGACCCTGGACAATTCCCGGACGGGAGTGGGATCACAGGGCGTCGGAGTTGCGCAGGGAGCCTTCGAAGAAGCTGTAAAATTTGCGAGAAAGCGAGTGCAGTTTGGACACCCTGTCATTACATTCCAGGCGGTCCAGCACATGCTCGCCGATATGGCGACATCCATAGAGGCTGCGCGGTCTCTGATCTATGCTGTTTCCCGGTTCATCGACAGCGGGGCAAAGGATGTGTCCAAAGAGTCCGCAATGGCGAAGCTCTTCGCTACTGATATCGCAATGAAGGTGACGACCGATGCGGTGCAGGTGATGGGCGGTTCGGGCTATATGAAAGAATATCCGGTCGAGAAAATGATGAGGGACGCAAAAATCCTGCAGATTTACGAGGGGACCAACCAGATCCAGCGAAATGTTATCGGTCAGGCATTGATCAAGGAAGCCGCAAGAAATAAATCATAAATATCTGCTCTGTGTAGCCGGGCCCTCCCTGACGGAAAATACCGCGCGGCTGACACCGTTGTGCTATCTTAAATTACGGAGGATGGTACCTAGTGAAAATTGTAGTATGCATCAAACAGGTCCCCGATACCGCCGAGGTGAGAATCAACCCAGAGACGAATACCCTTATCAGGGAAGGCGTCCAGAGTATTATAAAACCTTACGACATGCACGCTATAGAGGCGGGACTTCAGATCAGGGAAAAAACCGGCGGTTCGGTCACAGCTCTTACAATGGGTCCCCCACAGGCCGAGACGGCTCTGAGGGAGGCGATCTCCATGGGCGTGGATCGCGGGGTTCTTCTCACCGACAGGGCCTTTGCAGGGTCCGACACGTGGGCAACCGCATATGCCCTCTTCAAGGCGA
Organism: Candidatus Sulfobium sp.; assembly: GCA_040235385.1. Lineage (GTDB taxonomy): Bacteria > Nitrospirota > Thermodesulfovibrionia > Thermodesulfovibrionales > UBA6898 > JBECKU01. The sequence goes on from JBECKU010000212.1 coordinate 23,131, forward strand.
TTGCTCATATCGGGGCGGACATCATCATTTGCGGGAAGCAGGCGATAGATGGTGACACCGCCCAGGTTGGTCCCGAGATAGCCGAATTTCTCGGCATACCCCATGTGGCATATATCAGGAAGATAGAGGACATACAGGCGAATAGCATCGTCGTACAGAGGCTGATGGATGAAGGTTCCGATGTTGTGGAGTCCTCCCTCCCCGTCCTTCTTACTGTAGTGCGGGAGCTCAATTCACCCAGGCTTCCCTCCCTGAAGGGAAAGATGGCGGCAAAGAAGGCGGAGATCGAAAAGCTTGCCGCAGCCGATATCGGGGCTGAAGAGGATCAATTGGGCCTGAGGGGATCGCCGACGCAGGTGAAAAACATCTTTGCTCCCGGGGTGAAGAAGGACAGAAGGATGCTGGATGGGCCGGCGGAGGTGCAGGTGGATATATTGGTGAAGGAGTTGACAGGGCTGAAATGTTTATAAAGATAGACAGAGATAAATGTACCGGATGCGAATCCTGCATCTCCTCTTGCCCATACGACGCCATACTGATCAGGGAAGAGAAAGCGGAGATAACGGAGTTATGCCAGATGTGCCGGGCCTGTCTGAGTGTCTGTCCCGAAGGCGCAATAGCGGAAGTGCGGGAGCCCTCAGACGAGATGGAGAAGGGAGAGGGGCAGGGTGTGTGGGTCTTTGCGGAACAGAGGGATGGTGTCTTAGCAGGGGTTTCCTTCGAACTGCTAGGAATCGGTAGGAATCTTGCCGGGATGCTTCAGGCCGATCTTTCCGCTGTCATGTTCGGGGCCTCCGATGCCGACGCCAGGGAACTGATCCGTTGGGGCGCCGACGTTGTGTATCATTGTCCCGATCCGGTTTTTAATGCGTTCAACGATGAGCCTTATGCCGGATTACTCTCTGAACTGATCAAGGAATACAGGCCGGAGATCCTTTTGGCGGGCGCAACCCCGATCGGCAGATCTTTTATTCCGAGGGTTGCTGCGAAGTTGAAAACAGGTCTTACGGCCGACTGCACGTCCCTGGCCATAGATGCGGAGACAAAAGACCTCCTCCAGGTCAGACCCGCATTCGGCGGGAATATCATGGCGACTATCGTCTGCCCGAACAGCCGGCCACAAATGGCTACTGTGCGCCCCAGGGTCATGAAAAGAGGAGTTTACGACGAGTCCAGGGAAGGGAAAATCGTGGTAATACACGGGGAGCACCTCCGGTCGGGGACAAAGGTGAAGGAAACGATCAAGGAAATATCCGAGGTTTCGGTAAACCTGCAGGAAGCGAACATTATTGTCGCCGGCGGCAGGGGCACGGGTGGAGAAAAGGGCTTTCAACTCATTGTCGAACTCGCTGAAGCCCTCGATGCTACAGTGGGGGCTTCAAGGGCGGCGGTCGATGAGGGGTGGATCCCCTACCGGCACCAGGTCGGTCAGACGGGAAAAACGGTATGTCCGAAAATATATATCGCTTGCGGCATATCAGGGGCTGTCCAGCACCTCGTGGGAATGCAGTCGTCCGATATCATCATCGCCATCAATAAAAATCCCGAAGCGCCTATTTTTAATGTGGCCACGTATGGCATTGTCGGTGATCTTTTTGAAGTGCTTCCCGTGCTGACCAGGAGGATCAAAGAGGTAAAGGGGAGATGAAGATTGCTCTTGTTTTTCCGGGGCAGGGTTCTCAGTATGTGGGGATGGGCAGGGAATTCTGGGAGAATTTCCCGGAAGTAAAAGCGCTATATGCGGAGGCGTCTTCCGCCCTTGGCTACGATGTCGCAAAACTCAGTTTCGATGGTCCGCAGGAAGAATTGAACAAGACCTTCAGAACCCAGCCCTGCATTCTTACCGCAAGCATTGCGGCTTTCAGGGTTCTTACATCAGAAGGTATCATACCGGATGTTGTTGCGGGTCATAGTCTCGGGGAGTATTCCGCAATCGTCGCTGCCGGTGCCGTCCCTTTTAAGGAGGCAGTCGTTCTGACTGAAAAGAGGGGGATATTCATGCAGGAAGCCGTGCCTGAAGGGAAAGGGTTAATGGCCGCCATCCTTGGTCTCGGCAGGAATGAGGTGGACGAGATTTGTCTCTCCATCGACTCGGGATATGTTTCCCCCGCCAATTATAACAGCCCCGGGCAGATAGTTATTGCAGGTGAAAAAGAAGCAGTCGAGGATGCGATGAAGCAGGCGAAGGCAGCAGGAGCCAGGAAAATAATCCCCCTTGCTGTGAGTGCGCCGTCACATTGTACTTTGATGGTCGAAGCTTCCAACAGGCTGGCGGGACTTCTCGAAACGGTCCGTTTTTCAACTCCCGAGATACCGGTTGTAAATAATGCTGATGCTATGTTCCTGACCAGTGCGGAAAAGATAAGACTTGCCCTCATAAAGCAATTAAACAGCCCTCTCCTATGGGAAGACTCTGTGAGAAAAATAATCGGCGAAGGCATTGACGTCTTTGTTGAAGTCGGTCCCGGCAAGGTCCTTTCAGGGCTTATCAGGAGGATAGAGCCTTCATCGAAGGTCTGCAATGTAGAAGATATGAAGAGCCTTGAGAAGACGGCCGACGAGCTGAAGGCAGGATCCGATGCATGATTCACCGCTTTCGTCTCTGTGCCGATGAAGAAAAAACCTTACGACAGAGGAGGGATCGCGAGATATGAAAAAGGTCCTGATAACGTTTAGCGCACTAATATTCCTTACGGCCTGCGCGGTACCCCCGGGGCAGATAAAGAAGCAAACGGCCCCCGGACAGATCCAGAAAGAAACCGGTTATAACCCCGCATCGGGAAAAATCAAAGACAAGCACAATAAGTGAAACCCGTGTTTTCTCATTCGGACCATATGATAACTCTGCTGCGAGCAACGGAGCTTATACCGGGGTGAAGCCGGACACTCTGCCTTTTCTCAGGGTTTCACGCCAGTTTTTTCTTTAATGTCTTTGTTCCCTTTGCGACCTTTTTTTCGACTTTTTTAGCCGTTGCCGTTGTTTTTTTCTTCGCAGAACCGAGTTTTTTTGTTGCGGTTTTCTTTGCCGATTTTAGCGCCTTCTCAGCAACTTTTTTTGTTTTTTTCACGGTCTTTGTCCCCTTCTTTTTCAAATCCGAGGCTTTTGATGCCACTTTCCTGATGACTATTTTTTGTGCCATACAGTCCTCCCTTCGTGCCGATTCTATTGTCTGTATGTGTGCTGATATAATTATCACAGAAGGAATGGAGAAAGGCAAGTCCGATCTTGATCCGCGACTATGACTTGCAATATAACTTCAAGTTTATTATGAGGATAACATCTATATCTACTTGTTATAAAAAGATATTAATATGTCAATTATGTGATGAGAAAATCCTGTTGCTTGCAGCAAGGTTATGCTACTTTCCGAGTTAAGCAAACACGTGGTTCGCTTCCCCGAGTGAGTCTCCCCGTCGGAAGATCGGAAGGTCTTCTCACCGGCTTTACTGCAGGGCGGAAAGAAATCAGGATTTGGAGGATAACTTTTCTTGTGAAATCATCTTTCTGATCTCTTCGATGAGTGTGCTTTTCTTGATGAGCCCTTTACTGATAAGTACTTGTATCAGGGCTTCCTGGCCCAGTACCGTTCTTTTCAGGAGCTTTCTCCGCTCACCGATGCTGATATATCCCTGATCCTTCAGTTCCTGAATAAGGAGTTTCAGGTCCTTTTCAACTCTTTTTTCATGGTCTTCCCGCTTTTGGAGACGCCCTCTCAATTCGTCTATCTGTTGATTGAGATTGAGAAGTATATTCAGCAGGTTTTTTGTCATGGATGTTATGTCGAGCGCGGAATCGGCATTCGCACTCTGATGCAGGAACGCATCCACTATCTCGTCCATTAATTTTTTGAATTCTTCTTTTTTCCCATCCTGCATAAAAAGAATCCCGTTCTATGATATTCTGAAAAACAACTCCGGACTCCCGGACGAAGATATCAGTCCAATTTTTGCCGCATTCCTGACAGTTAATTATTCAAATGCTTTGTTCTACGACTCTTTATAATTATACACATCCTGTAATATACGATGCACCTTTTCCTTATTTCGGTCTTTCTTTTCCATTATGCACTATTCAATGCGTGACAATATTCTGCTAACATGGACTCATGGCAACATTATTACTTAAGAAGAGAATTCGTCTGTTCATCCTGATCCTTTTGAATATTGCTTTGTTGATGATCTCAAGCTGCAGGGTGCCGCCGTCCGGGGACGTTGCTTCCAGGATGATTACTGAATATTTCGAAGCCCTTGGGTACGAGGTCATCGAACTGGACCTGGGCGCCATAAATGAATCTCCCCTTGCAGAAAAGACATATATGGGACGGAGAAGTTACGATGTCGAGGTAAAGACAATTACCCTCGAACCGACGAAAAATATAGGCCCTCCTTTAAATTATCAGAAAGGGCAGCGCCTGACATTCAAAAATGCGACCCTGAAGCTGGTCGAGCGGGAGTCGGGTAAAGACACATGGGATGTCTCAATAGTAAGCGGCATTATTGTTTCGTGACAGTGCCGTTTTTATTGTAAAGTGAGATTCGTTCGTCCCGGAGACCGGCGCAGTATTGGTGTCTATTTACGCTGTTTTTTCCGTTTGATCTCGCCCGAAAGGAGCCCGCAGATGTAAGTACTCATGGTCATATCCCGGTCTGAGGCCTCTTTTTTTATTTGGTTTTTTAAATCCTGAGGGAGTTGAAGGTTATACCGGATGATGTCACATTCTGTCATCCACCGTGGCTCGGGCTGCTTTCTTGAGACTTTACTCTTTGGCATTTCTTTTCACCCCTTCCTCTTATTCAAAAAGTTTAAGGTACCCGTCGTAGCCCTCTTTTTCCAGGTCCTCTCTGGGGATGAACCGCAGGGCTGCCGAATTCATGCAATATCTTAATCCCGTGGGTGGCGGGCCGTCTTTAAAGACATGCCCCAGATGAGAGTCGGCGTGTTTGCTTCGGACTTCAGTCCTTCGTATAAAGAAACTCCAGTCGTCTTTCTCCACGATATTTTCCGGCGCGAGCGGCTTTGTAAAACTCGGCCAGCCCGTGCCGGATTCGTACTTGTCCGTTGAACTGAAAAGCGGCTCACCGGAGACGACATCGACATAGATGCCTTCTCGCTTGTTGTCCCAATATTCATTACTGTAGGCAGGCTCGGTACTGTCTTTCTGGGTCACCTTATACTGCAAGGGGGTCAATCTTTTCTTAAGTTCTTCCTTTGACGGTTTCACGAACGTCCTCCATTTTTTTTCGGCATCATGGATGCCCGATCCAAGAGAGTTCTTTTTTCCGGCTGAGGCAAAATTTGCCAGCATGATCATCACTCCCAGTATCAGTATAAAGCTTGTTTTTAACATTTTATACCTCCATGATCGTTCTTTTTTAGAATATCGTAAAAAGGTGAAAAAGATATGAAGAAACTTCTCTATTCCTTCTTAAACGTATCCCGATACGTACCCGCCCTTTTCAGAACCGTCTCCATTTCTCCGGATGATATCACGGAAGGGTCATAGGTCACCGTATTGATCTCCATGAAGCCTCTCCAGCCTCGTTTAACTTTCTTCACTCCTTTCAGCCCTTCCAGGGCCGCTTTGCCGACATCGTATCAGTAAACGCCGAAGGCAATTACGGCATCAGGAACCGACGATAAGACAGGGTCCGGAGAAGAGGCATCCGGATGAAATAAGGCGAGTCCGAGAATTATTATCAAGAAAATATATATTACCTGGGTCGATCGTATTGGAATATTTCTCTTTTCGTATGGTTACGGACTGATCCGGCCGGAAATATTGGGCCGCTCATGATTACAATTCAATGACATTGCAGACACAAAAATAGCATACTGTCCCGAAGTCACGCATTTATCACGAAACAGGCATTTTTTTGTCACTGACTGAATAAAAGATGCAAAACATCTGTCCATCTTCATTCCCGGGTTAGTAATCGGGTCTCCTCGGCGACTCGCCGTGGTGAGAATCCATTATCTCCTAAATAAAGAGACCTGGATTCCGCCAGCGCGGGGATGACGTTAAAAAAAATATATATATGTAATGAAGCGTTGGACGCACTACACTAGTAATGTGACGGGCTTCATCTTTATGGCAGCTGCTCTTCGAAAGGGAGAGTGAAAGTGAACGTTGTCCCGTGGTTTGGCACACTTCTGACGTGGATCGGGCTGCCGTGAAGGTCAAGTATTTGTTTGGCAATTGCAAGCCCGAGTCCCGACCCTTCGGTTTTGTCTCTGCCGCTTTTACCTATCCGGTAGAAGCGGTCGAATATTCTAGGGATCTCTTCCTCCGGAATGCCCGATCCTGTATCACTGACGTTTACTGTTACTCCGTCTCCGACCGGGGCAAGCACGATACTTACCGTTCCCCCTTCGGGTGTATGCCGAAGTGCGTTTTCAATAAGGTTTTCGAGTACGCGCTCTATAAGTGCGATGTCGGCATGGACGAAGGGGATGCCTATCCCTATATTGGTGAAGATCCTGATCTTCTTCTCTTCCGAGCGCAAATGAAATTTTTGAACGACATCCTGGACCAGTTCTCCGAGGCTGAACGGCTCGGCATGGATCAGCGCATCCTTCGACTCGAGTTTTGCGAGTTCGAAAAGATCCGAGACGAGCGAACCGAGGCGGCGGCAGTGGCTGAGGGCGAGATCGACATATTTCCTTCGCTCTTCCGCGGTAAGCTGATCGTCTTTCATAAGAAGAGTTTCCATGTATCCCTGGAGTGTGGTGACAGGCGTTCTGAGGTCGTGCGAGATGTTGGCGACGAGTTCCCGCCTCATTGAATCCGCATTCTTCAATGATGCCACTTGCTCTTCTAATCGTCCGGCCATCTGAACGAAAGTGTCTGTGAGAACGTCGATTTCATCGCTCCGCTTTCCTTTGGGAGAGGGCAGGTCGAGTTCTCTCAGGGGTTTGCCTTCCTTGTAATCTACTATCGACCGGGCGAGAGTGTGCAATCTACGGGTCAGACAGGCAAATATAATCAGTCCGGTCAGCGCGGCAACAAAGACGGTAGCGACGACACCGTAAAGGCCGACTCTGAGGATGTAGCTTCTTTGCAGTTTGTCAATTACGCTGTCGTATACCTCCCCACCGAGGATGATATAGAGATAACCTTCGAGGTTACCATCTTCGGGAATGCGCGCCGCGCTGAATATCTTCTTTTTATCTCTGTGCCTCGGATCGTCTCCGGGGATCGGGAGACTCGCTTTTTGAGACAGGAAACGCTTTATCGGTCCTGTATCTATTTTCTCGCGCTTCACCTTGCCCGGCTCGGCCGAGAAGGCGAGGATTTTCCCCTCAGGGCTGAGAAGATAGAGTTCTATGCGGGGGTTGACTACCATGAGCATGTGAAAAACATCCTCGAGTGCCCTCTCGTCGATATGTTTATCCCTTATCATGCTCCTCTGGGAAACTATTTGTTTGGCCAGGTCCCGGTTAAGTTTCTGGTCCACCTCCATCTCATACATTCTGGATGCATACAGACCTACTGCGACGAAAGCGATTCCGACGAGCAGAAAAAGCACCGTCAGAGCTGCGGCCAGCCGCGAATAGAGAGAGTTCAACATCGATCGGGGCCTTCGAGTTCCTTGTCTTCAGTAAACTTATAACCCACTCCCCAGACGGTGAGGACATACCGGGGATGGGCGGGATCGTCTTCGATCTTGGCACGCAGCCGGTTAATGTGGGAATTGACCGTGTGCTCGTATCCCTCATGGCCGTAGCCCCAGACGCTGTCGAGGAGTTGCCCACGAGTGAACACGCGTCCGGGATGGTGCGCGAAATGCAGAAGGAGATCGAATTCCCTCGCCGTGAGGTCCACGGTTTTCTCCTTCAAAGAGACCTTCCGTTTATCAGGATCAATCATGAGCGACCCGAAACACAGTATTTCCGTTTCCACAGATGTGCGACCGTTCTGCTCGACACGGCGAAAAATGGCCTTCACGCGGGCAAGGAGTTCCAATATGCTAAAGGGTTTTGTTACATAGTCATCAGCGCCGATTTCAAGCCCGAGGACCCGGTCGATCTCTGACGATTTGGCTGTAAGCATCAATATTGGCACGTAGAATTCGTGTCTCCGAAGACGCCGGCATATCTCAATTCCATCGATGCCGGGAAGCATGAGGTCCAGTATGACCATGTCATAATGTGAGGATTCAGCCATTGCGAGACCTTCAAGCCCGTCAGCGGCCAGCTCCACCTGGTATGACAGATCCCTGAGGTGCATTGCCAGGAGATTTGCCAGGTCCGAATTGTCTTCGATAATCAGAATCCGCTTTGCCATTAAAGCTCTTCCTCTTCATGTCCACACTTTGAGTGTAAATTATACATATCACAAAAGCATCACAAAGTGAAGAGGAGGAAGACAAACCTCAGCTGCTTTATGCTCACAGGGCGGCAGTCAGACCATTTACAAACAGACCGGCATCCAACGGAATAACGATCTTCGATACGCGGAGTAAAGCATGGTCAGCCCAGTTTAAATCAGGAGGGACATAGTCTGCGAGCTCACTTTCACTGTGTTCCGGGGCTTTTGCCTCTTTATTAAATAGAAAACACTGTAGGACTACCTGCCTGCCCGCAAGCAGGTCGGCAAAAGAAACCTCTCGGAGTCTATATCCCTCTTTGTTTGCGGGTCGATAGGCCGGGAATGTTGAATAATATAGGTCAGCGGGTCGGAAGAATGAGGCCTGTTACAATATGTTACGAAGTCTTTAATAATGCAACGAATTATCTTGACAGGCATGACGATATTGATAAACTGGAATTATTCTACGAGAAGGAGGTGATGAAAAAGCGATCAAAT
>JBECKU010000226.1:0-6257 GCA_040235385.1 Candidatus Sulfobium sp.
TCGGAAACGACCCACCCTCCCCGCACCCCCGCCCCCGGACCCATGTCCACGACATGGTCGGCCCACCTTATCGTCTCTTCGTCGTGCTCGACTATAATGACGGTGTTGTCCGCATCCCGTATCGAAGAGAGGCTTTGCAGCAGCTTCACGCAATCCCTCGGGTGGAGGCCGATGCTCGGTTCGTCCAGGACATAAAGGACCCCGGTAAGAGATGAGCCTATCTGGGTCGCGAGTCTCACCCTCTGGGCCTCGCCGCCGGAAAGCGTGAGAGAAGGCCTGTCCAGCGTGAGATAACCGAGACCGACTTCGTGGAGAAAGGTCAGCCTGTCCCTTACTTCCTTGAGTACCCTCGATGCGACGATCTCTTCTCTTTCAGTAAGCCGGGCCTTCCGGAGAAAAGCCATCGCCTCGTCGGCGGACTTCCGGCAGAACTCTCCTATATTGAGACCCTTGAACTTTACGCTCAGCGCCTCGCGTCTGAGCCGCAACCCGCCGCATGCCCTGCACAGCCGGTTTCCCTCCATATCCACCGAATCTTCATCCAGGTTTTCGAAACCCAGACCGCTGCATGACGGACAGGCGCCTGCTTTACTGTTAAAGGAAAAAAACCTGGGAATAATCTCGGGATAGCTGATCCCGCATTTGAGACACGCCCTCGTTTTGGAATACAGGATATCCCTGTCCGGACCCACGAGATTGATTACTACAGTATCGGAATACCTGAAACACGTGTCGATGGCCTCCTGAAGTTGTCGTTCGATCCCGTCCTTTATAATCAGCCTGTCGATCACAATTTCGATAGTATGACGCTTCTTCTTCTCGAGGATGATGTCGTGTGTGAGGTCCTGCATCTCACCGTCTATCCTCGCCCTGACGAAACCTTCGTTCCGCATTTCCAGTAGTTCCTTCCGATAATTCCCCTTCCGGTCCCTCACGATAGTTGCGAGCACCTGTATCCTGGTCCCTTTCGGGAGAGAGACGATCGCTTCGATGATGTTCCCGGATTCCTGGGCCGATATCTCGGAGCCGCAGTTATAACAATAGGCCTTTCCCAGTCTTGTATAGAGGACCCTGAGATAATCATAGATTTCAGTGATCGTCCCCAGGGTGGAGCGCGGGCTCCTGTTCACCGTCTTTTGGTCTATAGCTATAGCGGGCGATAGTCCCTCGATAAAATCTACTTCGGGTTTCTGCAACTGATCGAGAAACTGCCGGGAATATGCAGAGAGGCTTTCGACATACCGTCTCTGACCTTCAGCGTATATCGTATCGATCGCAAGGGAGGATTTTCCGGAGCCTGAAGGCCCGGTAATGACCGTTATTGCTTCCCTTGGAATGGAGATATCGATATTCTTGAGGTTATGCTCCCTGGCGCCTTTTATATTGATGAACTTCTGCATTTGTTACTCATTTACTATAACCGAACCAACCGGAATAAGTTAAGCAACGCCTGACGGTATGCTTGTCCCCCCGGACGGATATGGCCACAGAGGGGAGAAGCTGCTAGAATCGTAAGTAAGCGGTCCTGTATCGGTCCCTCCGTCCCGGTCCCGACGCAAGACCTTCTCAAGGAAATAATCCGGGGAAGAAAGGGAAGATAAAAATGGGTCAGTCGGGTGAGAGACCGCAATGACCGAGACTGTAATCGACTGGATCGTTCGTTACGGATACGTAATGATCTTCACGCTGCTCATGCTTGGCATATTCGGGATACCCGTGCCCGATGAAACACTGCTGACCTTTTCGGGTTATATGGTCCATCGAGGCGATCTCCACGCCCTGCCCACCCTTATCGCGGCCTTTACGGGAAGCGCTTGCGGGATAACTCTGAGTTACGTGGTGGGGCGGACCGGGGGAAACCTTGTGATAAGAAAGTATGGTCATCATGTCAGGGTGACTCCCGAAGCAGTCGACAGGGTGAAAAGATGGTTCGAACTCACCGGGAAATGGGCTTTGCTTATCGGTTATTTCCTGCCCGGCGTCCGCCACCTCACGGCATTGACCGCAGGGACGTCAAAGCTGCGGTTTCCGGTCTTCGCCCTCTTTGCGTATACCGGTGGGCTCCTCTGGACATCAGCATTTATTACAGTCGGCTACGTCTTCGGAGAAGAGTGGGCAAAGATGTCGTCGAGACTCCACCACGGCCTCCTCATCGGCTCCGGTGTTGTAGTAATAATTATTGCGCTTTATTTTACTATCAGGCGATTGAAGTAACGATTCCTGCTTCCTGTCAACCGCGTGTCATCCGCTTAAGCAGGCCGGGGACCCTGTGTCCGGCCCTCGAGAGCTTCATGGTATAAATGGTATCCCTCAGCAGGAACTTCCTTACGGAATTGCTCATGGACGCCGCAAGGATCATCGGCAGTACAGCATTGTAATCGCGGGTCATTTCAAATAGCATGACAGTCGACGCGAGGACCGCGCCGGTCGAACCTCCCACCATGGCCGACATGCCCGCCAGTGCAAAGACAGGGGCTGCAGCAGCGGGGATAAGGAAGAACCCGCTTACGAGCGCGGCATAAGCGCCGCCGAGGGTCGCTCCGAGATAAAGGGCGGGAGAAAAGATCCCCCCCGCAGCCCCGGAGCCCAGAGTCAGTGATGTTGACAACATTTTTGCCGCAAAAAGGACCAGGAGCAAACGACCGGATGTAAGCTCTCCGAAAAGGATTTCATTCATGGTAGGATAGCCCAGGCCGTCGACGTAGTAGTGGCCGGACGTAACCATAAGGAGATACATGAGGACACCGACGAGGAGCATCGAGCCGGCATGGCGCAGATACGCTCCCCCTTTTAAGAACCTCTTGAGAAAATCTTCGGTCGAATAGACAGCCCTGATAAAAACGGTCGATGCCCCGCCCATAAGCACGCCCATGATAGCGCAGGAAAAAAGAAGGAATACCATGGACATACCGGTAAAATCGAGACCCGCATGCGGCAGGGCCTCCAGTGGATTATCGAGAGAGAGTATCCTGCTTGCGGCGTAAGCCGCTATTGTCGCTGTCGCCAGGGGGGTCAGAGTGCGGATGCTGAATTCATGGAGTACGACCTCGGCAAGGAATAACATACTACCGATAGGTGCATTGAATGTCGCGGCCATCGCTGCTCCCGCCCCCGCGCACACGAGCGTCTTTTTCTGCCGGGCTGAAACCGATGTGATCCTCCCAAGGGTCGAGCCTAAGGCGGCCCCCATCTGGAGGGACGGACCTTCCTTCCCGATCGAACCGCCGCTCCCGACCGAAAAGGCCGATGCGACAGGCTTCACCAGCGCCACCACCGCGCGCATCCTCCCTTCACCGTAATAAATCGAATCCATCACTTCCGGTACCCCGCTCCCCTTTGCTTCCGGAGCAAAGTTCCTGACCAGGAAAACCACTATTATGGCCCCTGCCACCGGGGCAAAGATTATGAACGGGCCGCAGGGTGAAGGCGGCGGGTGGGCGGCAGGATCGTAGGACCAGGAAAAGCGCCCGAAAAAGAAAAGGTTATGGACCAGCGCCAGAAGCCACCGGAAAGCCAATGCGCCGAGGCCGGAAAGGAGTCCGAGGGGGATGCAAAGAAGAGAAAGATTTAGGAGATTAAGATCCCGCCCCCCCCTTTCGCTCGAACCCGTTATGGTCTCAGACACCCCGGATCTTCTCCATGTGTTTCATTAGTTCAGGTTATATCTCAATCAAGATGAAGTCAATGATTGCATTTCATGATGACAAGGCAGACCGCGTGTGAGTTTCCTTGCTTCTCCATTGCCGGGCCGGACGTTTCTTCGTATAATTAAGAATGCGGACCCCAAACAAGACGGCATCGCCAAAGTTCCCGCTGTTTCAAAATAAAACATTTCTTAGATCGCTTTTCTTTATAAATCAAAGAGTTATATAATAGAGCATATGCCCGACGAAAAAAAATTTCAGAGACTCGTGCTTCGGGGTTTGACAGACTACGATGAGTTATGCACGATTATCCGGGAGGCTGCGGCATCGGGAGACTCAGCGGAAGACGAACTTCTCCGCAGGGGGGTGCCGAAGCACGAGATACTTTTCTGCCTGTCCGAATTTTACGGACTTCCCTTCGTCGAATACGATGAAAGCGTAGCCGCTTCTTACTTTCTCACAAAACGACTCGATATGGAACACCTTAAACAAAATCTGTGGTTCCCCCTCTCCGTCCTGAATGACCGCGCGGAGGTCATCGCACATGCGCCTGACAACACCTCGGTTGCCGCTGATATAAAAAGGACTCTGGGTGTGGAACATATCGATTTCATTCTCGCGATACCTTCGGACATCGTCAGGATTATCGAGCACAATTTCGATGTCAACCCCGATTTCCCGCCCTCTGCGGGCAGAACGCCGCTGGCGAAGGTGAGGACTTTTCTCGCAAGCAGGAGGTCAATGCTGTCGTGTTACAGGACGTCCCTGGCCAAGGGGAGGACCGGACTCGCCTTTCTCCGGACCGGTATCTCGTTCATCGCTATCGCTCTCGTTCTTTTCAGAATTTTCGGACCTGGATATCTGACAATCCTCGAAGCGGCCCTCCTGATTACGGGTATCGTAGCAGCAGTCGACGGGTTTAAATGGTATTTGCCCGCCCGGAAAACCGGCGGGAAAACGCCCGGCTGCGCCTCCACAGATCCGACGTGGGGGACGTCGGTCCTCACGGTCGTAAACCCCGGCAATGACCCGGCTTTCGTCCGGACGGGACCGGTTGAGGGCTCAGACAAGGTCCGGGCGCACTGGACCGACCTTTCCCCGGTAATGAGACGGCGGTTCCTCGCCAGTGACAGGACCGACCTCGCCGAGGAAAGAACGACCCTTGCATGTTACAGGACGCTCATGGCCCGGGCGCGTACGGGACTTGCATTCACGAGGACCGGGATCGCTTTCATCGGTGTAGGCATCGCCTTGCTGCGGCAGTTCCACGCGGGGCCATGGAATATATTCGATGCCGTGCTCATACTGACCGGCTTAGCAATGGCGATGGAGGGGTTTTACTGGTATCTTCCGGGCCGGCACGCCGGGACCGAAGGCTTCGAATCCGTCAGGCGGACATGGAAAAAAGCGGGCATCTGGGATTTCGTTCTGCCCCCGGCACATAAAGCGTCCGGGGACCACTGCATCTTTCCTTCTCTTCCCCCTGTGCGGGCTTCTCATGAGCCGGGGATCTGGGCCACAACAGGCCTTGCCCTCGAAAGGACGGTCCTTGCAGACAGGCGAAACGTGATGGCGAGACTGCGCACGGTCATGGCCAGGTCCAGGACAGGTTTGGCCTTCATCAGGACGGGGATGAGCATATCTGCCGTCGGCATGGGACTGCTCGTATATTTCGGGACGGCGAATATTGCATGGACGGTATTCAATCTCGTGCTGCTACTGGGTGGGCTGGTCCTGATCGGTGACGGGTTATACTGGCACGTCCCGGCGGAAAAAACCAGGAAGCAGTTCCCCTACTGCTACGGCGAGATGGAAATAGTCCTTCCGGACTACGGCCGGCCTGCACGCTATTGGAACAAGGCGATTTTCAGTCATGACGACCACTGATCTCGCAGAAGCAAAAAGGTACCGTCTATTGGCGGATTCCGGGATATTGACGGCCGCGGCGCTGCGCGAGGCCGGCCATGCCGCTGCAGCGCGCGGGGTCGAGATCGAGAAGGTCCTTGTTCATGAATACGGCGTCCCCCGGCTGACCGTCCTGAAAGCGCTCTCCGAGTATTACGGCAGGCCCTTCATCGAATATGACGAAAGAATGCCCATTGCCCCTGAGATTCTGGCCGGCCTCGACGGAGAAAGGCTTTCGATGAGTCAGTGGTTCCCGGTGATAAAAGAAGGCGATACCATAGTCATAGCGGCAAACAGACCGGACGACCCCGACGTCGTGAGCGAGGTAAGGAGGTTTACCGGCGGGAACAAATTCGAGTTCTGGGTGGCCCTCGGAGAAGACATCCAGTGGTTCATCCAGGATTTCCTTCATTCCAAACCCGGTCATCTGATAGGGACCGAAAGAACGGGACTTGCCTTTTGGCGAAACACCATGGCACAGTGGCGGACGAGACTCGCCTGTTACAGGACCGATCTTGCGACGGCAAGAACCGAACTGGCCTTACTCCGGTGGGGACTCGGACTTATCGGTGTATCGAACGCACTCATGCGCACACAGAAGTCAGGGGCTGTGTTCATTATGTACTGGTTAATGACAGCGGCAGGTTTTTCCCTTGTGGTATTGGGGCTTCGGGGTTACATTAAGATAAGAAAATCCATGATGAAGCC